>JANMSL010000289.1:0-3761 GCA_031389245.1 Lysobacterales bacterium
GTCAGCTACTTTCAAATCAATGCGTTAGACGCGCTCTTCGCGCGCATGCGCCTTAAGTAAGTGCCATTCGGGTCGTTGACCTATTTCCGAAAACAGGGGTCGTTGACCTATTTCCAGACCGATCAGACACTCGCCTTGTGCGGCCGACCGGGAACCTGTGCCAGCGCGGCGTCGCGTTTGTGATTCGATGGCCTGCAGGAACTTGTTTGTGTCCAGGGCGGAAAACAGTGATCAGCGTCGACGATGCTCGTTGACGCCTGGTGTTCAACGAACTCGCTGACTCAGTCCGGCAAGTGCAGCCGAATGCTGGTGCCGTTGCCTTTCTCGGAAACCAGTTCGAGCCGGGTGCCGAGCTTGGCGGCGCGTTGCCGCATGCCGCTGAGTCCGTAGCCGTTGCGCGGCACATCATTGGCAGCAAAGCCGCGGCCGTTGTCGCTGACGCTGAGTACGCGGCCGGCGCCATCGCTGTTCAGTGCGACGGTGATCTCGGTGGCGCCGGCGTGTTTGAATGCGTTGGTGATGGCTTCCTGCAGCAGTCGGTAGATGTTCAACACTTTTTCCGGACTGAATCCGGATGCCGAAACCGTCGGATCGATCCGCCATTTGAGTTCGATGCCGGCAGTGCGCAGCAGGGGCGCGATGCGTTCGCGGAATGCGCCGAGCGCGATCAGCAGGTCGCCATCGGTTTGATTGAGTGAATCAAGCACCAGGCGCATGTCGGCCAAGCCTTCGCGCACCAGGTCGATGATGCGCTGTCGCTCCACGGTCGGGTCGTTGGCGAGATACATCAGTGTCGCCAACTGGCCGCCGACGCCATCGTGCATGTCCTGCATGATGCGGCCGCGTTCCTCCGAGAGCGTGCGTTCGCGATCGGCTTCGCGCAGCCGGTCGTAATTGCCCGACAACTCCGCTTCGCGTTCGCTCAGCGTTGCGGCCAGCTCGTCGGAGTGCCGTGCCATCTGCGCCTGGTTATCCAGCACGCGCCGCGCCAGCTCCAGCCACAGCGCAAGCGCGATGCCGGCGCCGCCCAGCGGTGCCAGCACGTAGGTCATCACGCCGATGCTGCCCATGACCGCATCATGCATGCCGACAATTGCCGGCAGCAGCGCAGCGGCGAAAGTCCAGCGTGCCAGCGCGCTGTGCTGATGCGCGCGTACATGCCGATACAGCCGCCACAGCATGTACGGCGCGATGATCAGAATGCTGTACTTGAGCAAGCGGTGCGGCAATCGGATTTGCCAGATGGGCTCGATGCCGGGGGCGTATTGCGCAATCAGCGTAAGCACTGTGCCGAACAGCAAATAGCCCAGGGCAGCACGCACCAGCCAGCGCGCGGGACGCTCCAGCAGCGAGGTCACGAACAGCGCTGAAAACGCGATCAGTGCGAAATAGCTGATAAAAAAAATCGAGCCGCGCAGTGCCGCGCCGGGGAAAATATCGGCCTGCAAGTGCAGGATCGCAGCCAGTAGCCAACACGGTGCCGCCAGCAAGTACCAGCGCAAAATGGCCTCATCGCGACGCCGCGCGAACATGCCCAGCGCCACCAGCAGCGTGCCCAACTGCAGCCATGCAGCGCCGGTCACCAAGCCCTGGCTCAGACGCTGCTGCCACTGATGCGCGCTCGCCAGTTCGGCATAGTTGCCGATGTAGAACGGCGTCATCGAACCGATATTGCGACGTTCGATGGTGATGATCCAGCTCAGCTCATTGCGACTTTCGCGCAGCAGCCCGACCGGCAGCCGGAACAGTCGTGGATGGAATCGATGCACGCTCGGTGGCACCGAGATGCTGCCCTGTTGCTCCACCAGTGTGCCGTTGAGGAACACCGCAATGTTGGTATCGAAATGCGGCATGAACACCGCGGGATCGGACAGCGACTGCAGTGATCCGAAACGGTAGCGCCATGCCGTGTGCATGGTCTGACAGCGCACCTCGCAGGCTTTGGTCGGCAACTCGAATGCCTTCCATTGCGCCGGCGCCACATCGTGCCATTGCGTTGCGCTGGCGGGCAGTTCGCCCGGTCGCGCCTCAACATGGATGATCGCCGGTAGTGACGGCGTGGCACGATGCTGCATGTAGCCGACAGCGGCGATCAGCAGCACGACGCTGATCAACAGCGGCCACAGGATGGGCCACACCATGGCCAGACGATTGCGCTCAGCCTTCATGTTTGGCCAACCAACCTGCCTGCGTGGCCTCGAATACCGCAGCGGATTTCGAGCTGACTTCGAGCTTGCTGTAGATATGCTTCACGTGGTGGCCGACGGTATGTCGCGAAATGCCGAGCAGCTCCGCGGATTCTTCATAGCTGTAGCCGCGCGCCAGCGCCAGCAATACGTCGCGTTCGCGCGCGGTCAGCGGATCGATCAACGCTTCACCGGCAGGTTTAGGCGCGGATGGGGAGGCTGGTGGCGCCGGCTGGCGCAATCGCCTCAGCACATGCGCGGCTACCGACGGCGTCAGCGGCGCGCCGCCAGCCAGTACATTTTCGATCGCGTCGACGATTTCCACCGAACACGATTCCTTCAGCAAGTAGCCCGATGCTCCGCGCTCGATGGCCAGCATGACGCTGGTCTCGTCTCCCAAGACCGAAAACACCAGCACATGTGTCCCGGGGCGGCGGCGCAATCCGGCGATCAGGTCCAGCCCATTGCCATCCGGCAAGCCCAGGTCGAGCAAGACCACATCACAGTCGATCGCTGGCCCGGCCAAACCCGCGGCAAAACTCGAGGCCTCCCACACCCATTCCCAGCCCGGCTGCCGCGTCACAATCTGCCGCATGCCTGCCCGCAACACGGCGTTGTCCTCGACCATTCCGATGCGGACACGCGTCGACTGCGGCATAGCAGTTGAATCAGGCGATGGCATGGACCACTGCAGCCCTGGGAAATGCACTCGTACACAGACTAGCAGTGACGTCGATGACGGTCGCCAGTCTGGCGCTTGGCGATCTACGGCGCAGTGGATGGTGACGGATTCGGACGACGCGCGATGAGCACATGCACCGCCCGTTTTGGCGCAGAGTGACCGGTCGGCAAGGGCACTCGGTGCGGTTGCGTACATACCGAGGCCAAAGGTGTGGATAGCCTGTGGCTTGCCCATGAAGCCACTCCCGACGCAACCCGCAGCCATTGCTCAGCTCAGTCCGCACGAGCTTTCATTGTCAGGCTGCTGGACTGCACGTTGCGTCGGTGCCGTCGAACGCCAGCTCGATGCCGTGCGCCTGGCACCAAACACACCAGTCGTCGCCGATGGCGCGCAGATCGAGGCACTGGACTCTGCCGGTGCCTGGCTGCTGCAGAAGCTGTTGCTACGGCTGCAAAAAGCAGGCGCTGAAGTCACATTGCGCGGCCTGCGTCCGCAGTTCGCCAAGCTGTTGGAAGTAGTGGTGCAACAAGTGGCCGAGCAGACCGAAAAGTCTGCGACCGCGGCCAAACCTGCGCCATCGACGCTGGAGCGAATCGGTCGTGGCGCGGTGGCCATGGGGCAGGAGACGCTCGCCCTGCTCAGCTTTGTTGGCGAGTGCGCGATTGCACTGTTCGGCTGCGTCGTGCACCCGACACGAATCCGATGGCGCCCGATCCTGTTCAACATTCGCAGCGCCGGCTTCGAGGCGCTACCCATCGTTGGCGTACTCGCCTTCCTGCTCGGCGTTGTCGTCGCGTACCAAGGCGCGGACCAGCTGCGCATGTACGGCGCCAATATATTTGTTGCCGATCTGGTCGGTGTTTCCATGCTGCGCGAATTCGCGCCGCTGATCA
>JANMSL010000305.1:0-6630 GCA_031389245.1 Lysobacterales bacterium
CGCTATTGCTTCCCTGCAGTGGGCTCACGAGCACGCAGAATTCGACGAACTCAAGGCGCTGTCCGCGCTTCGGCTGTCACGCGCATTGCTGCAGGCCGGCAAGCTGGATCAGGCAGCTACGCTGGCAAATTCAGTCACTGCAAAGGGTTTTTCCGCTCAGGCGGCTGAAGTGCGCGGCGACATTCTGCTTGCTCAAGGCAAGTCCGCTGACGCCAGGGCAGCTTATGAGCAGGCATTGGTCGAGTTGGACAGCGCTTCGGCGCGGCGCCGCCTGGTCGAGATGAAGCGCGATGACCTGCCACTATCCGGGACCACGCCCAAGGTTGGTGGCTGATGCGCCGTCTTGGCTGGTTACTCATCGCACTCGCGGTACTACCGGGGTGCAAGCTGCTCAAAGGCAAGAGCAAGGACAACATCGAACCGCCTGCGGCGCTGGTCGACTTTGAGAAGTCTGCCAGCGTCAAGCAATTGTGGTCCGTTGGTACTGGCGAAGGCGTCGAACGCACCGGAGCGCGTCCGCGTCCGGCCTATGCCGACGACCGCATCTTCGTCACCGACGTTGAAGGCGGGCTGATCGCTTTCACCGCAGCCAATGGCAAGCGCGTGTGGCGCTACGAAAGCGCGGAACGTCTGGTCTCGGGCGCCGATGCCCGCGATGGACTGGTAGTTGCAGGCAGCATCGACGGTCTGGTCGTTGCTGTGGATGCCGATTCCGGGGCAGAGCGCTGGACCAGTCGCGTTTCGTCAGAATTGCTGGTGGCCCCAGCGATTGCCGGTTCGATCATTGTGGTTCGGTCCAACGACGGACGCGTGCATGGATTATCGGTGAGCGACGGCACCCGCGTCTGGCAGTTCGATCGCGGCTCCCCGCTGATCAGCCTGCGTGGCAATGGGCCGACGTTGATTTCTGCGGGCAAGGCTTTCATCGGTTACGACAATGCCCGTGTTGTCGCGTTGTCCGTTGCTGACGGTGCCCTGCTCTGGGAACAGACTATTTCACGAACGGACGGGCGTACTGAACTCGATCGCATGAATGATGTCGACGGTGAGCTTCAGCTGAGCGACGACGCAGTCTATTCGGTAACCTTTCGCGGCCAAGTCACGGCGCTTTCGCTGGACACCGGCCGTCCGCTTTGGGCGCGCGATCTCTCCTCTTACGGTGGCCTGTCCAGTGCCGGGGATGCGCTTTACGCGGTCGATGACCAGGGCGTACTTTGGTCGCTGGATCGCCGCAGCGGAAGTTCGCTGTGGAAGCAGGATGCGCTCAGTCATCGTTGGATGACGACACCGGTGGTGATTGGCGATCTCATTGTCATGGGTGATGTCGAGGGCTATGTGCACTGGCTGCGGCGCGAAGACGGCGCAACAGTGGCGCGATTCCGGCTGGGTAAAAAGGGTGTGCGTGCGACACCGCTGGTGGTCGGCAACCGCGTGTTTGTGGCTTCAGTCGACGGCAAGCTCGCCGCTTACGAACTCGATATATAGGCGCGGCGCAAGTCGCGATTCTGCAAATCTTTGCCGCGCCTGAGAATCGCGGCTCACGCCACTCTGCGCGGTATTGTTTGCCGCAAGAGTGGCGCTGCATCTATCAATTCGGGGTGTTTCAGCTTTAGCGCCCTGTTCAATGAGGCCCGGTGCCATGTTGCCTGTTGTGGCTTTGGTGGGTCGACCCAATGTCGGCAAGTCCACTCTGTTCAATGTCCTGACCCGTTCCCGCGATGCCCTCGTGGCCGATGAGCCCGGAGTGACGCGCGATCGTCACTATGGCATCTGCCGGGTTGCGCAGCGCCCGTACTTCATTGTCGACACCGGCGGATTGACTGATGAGCGCGATTACCTCTCGGAGGCGACGGTTCGTCAATCACTCGCAGCGGTCGAAGAATCGAACATCGCCATTTTCATCGTCGATGCGAAGGACGGCCTCACCGCCAAGGATCGCACCATTCTCAGTCAACTGCGGCGCTTCGGTCGCCCGGTGGTTCTCGCTGTCAACAAGACTGATGGCCGCGATTTGCACGAGTCGCTCGGCGACTTCAGCGAGCTGGGCCTCGAGCACGTATTTGCCATTTCATCAGCGCATAAACGAGGCATCGATGCACTGATCGATGCGGTGGAAGAACTGCTGCCGCCGCCTGCTGAAGAAGATGTTGAATTGCGCATGCCGGGGACCCGGATTGCCATCATCGGCCGCCCCAACGTGGGCAAGTCGACACTGGTCAATCGCCTGCTGGGTGAGGACCGGATGATTGCTTCCGATATTCCGGGAACTACGCGCGACGCGATTCACGTAGCGCTGGAACGCGACGGTAAACCCTACGTACTGGTCGACACCGCGGGCGTCCGGCGCAAATCCAAGGTTGAGGAAGCCGTGGAGAAATTCAGCATCATCAAGATGCTGCAAGCACTGCAGGACACCGATGTCGCGGTGTTGATGATTGATGCGCAAGAGGGTGTCACTGATCAAGATGCCTCGGTACTCGGTCTTGCCCTGCAAGCCGGCCGTGCGTTGGTGGTTGTGGTCAATAAATGGGACGGATTGAGCACCTACCAGCGCTCGCGTTGCGAGACCGAATTGGCGCGCCGTCTGGATTTCGTACCGTGGGCCGAACGCATATTCATTTCGGCGCTGCACGGTTCCGGGCTGGCTGAAATGATGGCCGCAGTGGACCGCGCGGCGGCATCGGCTGCTGCCAACTTCGGCGCTTCCGAGGTTACCAAGGCGCTGGAAATGGCGGTGGAGACCAATCATCCACCGATGGTCTCCGGGCGTGTTGCGAAAATGCGTTACGCCCATTTCGGCGGCAGTTTTCCGCCACGCATCGTGGTGCATGGGACGCGCCTGGACTCATTGCCGCAGAGCTACATACGCTACCTGGAAAATTTTTTCCGCAAACGTTTCAAGCTGGTGGGAACGCCGGTCGTCATGGATCTGCGCAAGGGCGAGAATCCCTACGCTGACAAGAAGAACGTGTTGACCGACAAACAGGTAACCAGTCGCAGACGGATGATGCGACATGCGAAAAAACGATGAATGTGCAGCATCGGTCAACATGCTTTTTGCATCTGGGCCCCTGTCTTTCGTCAGCATTGAGTGCGGGTCGTCGGTGGCATAATCGGCGCCTCATTGCGGCGAGGGATTGACCATGTTGGCAACGGACGTGACGGGTGGCATCCTGGCCGGTGGTCGCGGGTTGCGCATGGGCGGACGCGACAAGGGCTTGATCGAGCTTGGCGGCAAGACCCTGGTTGAGCTGACCTGCGCGCGCCTGCGGCCGCAGGTTTCCAGCGTGCTGATCAGCGCCAATCGCAATCTGGATCGCTATCGGGAGCTGGGATTTCCGGTACATGCCGATGACAGCGGCGGATTTTTAGGGCCGCTTGCTGGGATCGCGACCTTGCTGGGCATCGTGCAAACTCCTTTTCTGGTGACTGTGCCCTGCGACACCCCGGAATTTCCGGCTGATCTGGTCAGCGCGCTGCGTGACCGGCAAATTGAATCCGGCGCGGATGTCGTGGTCACGCATGATGGCGAGCAGCGGCAGTTTCTGTTTGCGCTGTACCGACGCGAGCTGGCCGAGCAAGCGGAGCGTGCGCTGGCTTCCGGAGAGCGAGCGGTCTGGCGCTGGCACGAAAAACTTGAAGTGGCCGAATGCGCCTTCCCAGGCGCCGCGAAGGCGTTCGCCAATGTCAATTCAGAAGCCGATATCGGACCGGACTGAAGCCGGGAACCGGGTATGGCACTGACCACCTTCGAGGATGCGCGACAATGCGTGCTGGACGCGTCGCGCGCCGCGCGCCTGCCCGACGAATCAGCCTTGGTAGCGCTTGCAGATTGCAGAATTCTCGCTGAGAACATCTCAGCTCCTTTCGCGCTGCCGGGGTTTGATCATGCGGCGATGGACGGCTATGCCATCGGCGCGTCTTTACCGCCAGCGCCGACGGAAATAATTGTCAGAGTCGTAGGCCGAACCCTGGCCGGTGATCCGCCGTTCGGGCCGTTGAGCACGGGCCAAGCGGTGCAGATCGCCACCGGTGCAATGCTCCCGCAGGGCACCGGACGAGTGGTTCCGGTTGAGTCCAGTGAGCGACTCGATGACGATCGGGTGAAACTGCGCCTGAGCGCAGATGCCTCGACCCATATTCGTGGCGCCGAAGACGACTATCGCTCGGGCCAACTCGCCTTGATCGCCGGCAGCCGTATCGGATTCGCCGCCTGCGGCGTCTTGGCATCGTTTGGACTGCGTGAGGTACGCGTCTCGCTGCGGCCGCGCGTCAGCGTGCTGATCACCGGCTCCGAGCTCGTGCCCGCCGGCGGCGCGCGCACACCTGGCCGTATCTACGATAGCAATGGCGCTCTGCTGCGCGGCCTGTTGCGTGCGGAAAGTATCGAAGCGCAGATGCAAGGCCCATTGCCCGATGACGCAGAGGGACTGCGCGCGGCCGTGCTGGCGGCAAGTGCATGTTCCGACGTGGTGATTACCACTGGCGGGGCCTCCGCCGGTGTCGCTGATTTCATGCCGCGTCTGTTGGCGGAGCTCGGCGAGGTACTGATCTATAAGGTTGCCATGCGTCCCGGCATGCCGCTGTTGTTTGCGCGTATCGGGCGCACTCTGGTGTTTGGGCTGCCGGGCAACCCGGTCTCCGTAGTCGCCGTTTTCCTGTCACTGGTGCGGCCCGCACTGCGCGTGATGCAGGGGGCTTCGCCGCCGTTGATGACGCCTGCGCGGTTGGTTCACGCGTTACACAAGACACACAACCGGCTTGAGTTTCGACGTGCGACGCTGAGTGTGGATGATCAAGGAGTTGCCCGGGCTCAGGCCCACCCTGCGTTGAGTTCGGGCGTGCTGCGCAGCGTCGCTGAGACGGATGCTCTGATCCTGCTGTCCGCTGAGCGTATGCACTGGCAGACCGGTGATGTTGTCGAAGTGCTGCGCTATTGCTCAGTCTGAAGTAACGTAGGGAGCTCAGAGTTTCGCGTTACATGGATGCAGCTGACTGATGTATCAGATTTCGGACCTGGAAATTTCGGCGCGACTGGCTGCCGCAGCGCAGTCTGAAGGCGCTCTGTTGCTCGATATTCGAGAGTCGGTTGAGCGTCTGTCCGGATATCCCCGCAACAGCGTGCACGCGCCGATGTCACAGGGGTTTGGCGAATGCATGGAGCAGATCCCTCGCGATCGCGATGTACTGATCCTGTGCGCTGCGGGTGTGCGTTCGCTGCACGCTGCGGTGGCGTTTCGCGATTCCGGTTATGCGCTCGCCAAATCGGTCGCCGGCGGCATGCATGCCTGGCAGGCGCTGCAATTGCCGATCACCATGGATGGCGAGGACGAACCCGCGCTCGGCGAGCGCTATTCTCGCCACTGGCGGCTGCCCGAAGTCGGCGTCGAAGGTCAGCGCCGTTTGCTCGCATCGCGTGTGTTGTTGGTCGGGGCGGGTGGTCTGGGATCACCCATCGCGCTTTATCTTGCCGCGGCCGGTGTCGGATTCATCCGCATCGTCGACGACGATCGAATCGAACGCAGCAATTTGCAGCGTCAGGTCATTCACCGCGATGCCGACATTGGCATCAAGAAAGTCAGTTCAGCCAGCGCGGCATTGAAGGCGCTCAATCCGGAAGTCGAGATCGAAGCACTGGACACCAGATTGACCGCGGGCAATGTCGACGTACTGGTAGCCGGCTGCGATGTGGTAATCGATGGCGCAGACAATTTCCCGACGCGCTATTTGATCAACGCCGCCTGCTGCCGGGCGCGCAAGCCTTGGGTTTACGGCGCTGTGCAGCGATTCGAAGGCCAGGTCAGTGTGTTCGCCCCGCATCGCGAGCCGGGGGTTGCGCCGTGCTATCGCTGCCTGTTTGCCGAGGCACCCGGGCCTGGCGAGGCACCCAACTGCGCCGAGGCAGGCGTGCTCGGTGTGCTGCCGGGCATTATCGGTCTGATCCAGGCGAATGAGGTGCTCAAGCTGCTGCTCGGCATCGGCGATCCATTGATCGGGCGACTGCAATGCTTTGATGGTTTATCGGGCCGTTTTCGCGAAGTCTCGTTTCGCGCTGATCCGGGTTGCCCCGATTGCAGTGCCCATGGCGCAGGCGCGGCTGCGGCGGTGGTGGCGGATTGGCATTGCACTTTGTGATCGGTTGATTGCCACGACTGGCGCTTGACGCGTACATGCGGCATCCTGACCGTATGAATCGATCGGTTACCCCTCGACGTGTTGCCTTTGTTGCCAGCCGTTCCGAAGAAGCGCAGTCCGCGCGCGCCGCAATGATTTCCGAACACGGCGAGCATGCGCCGGCAGAGGCCGATGTGATTGTCGCCCTCGGTGGCGATGGTTTCATGCTGCAGACCTTGCACAAGTATCGCGAGAAATCCAAACCGGTCTTTGGTATGAAGCTCGGCAGTGTCGGGTTTCTGATGAACGCGTGGCGACCGGAAGATCTGATGCCGCGCCTGGATCGTGCCGAGCCGACGCTGCTGCGACCTCTGGAGATGAGCGTCGTTTCCGAATCCGGTACCACGATCGAAGCATTGGCTTTCAACGAAGTGTCGTTGCCGGCTAGCGAACGTGGAGGCGGCCCGGACTGGTCCTGTGGGGTCCTGCGTGGCGCGTCCGCTCTTCGCAGTAGCC
>JANMSL010000317.1:0-20896 GCA_031389245.1 Lysobacterales bacterium
TGAGCCGGCAGGGCACTGGCACCAGCAAACATGAGAAGGGTGAGGGCGGACTTGAGCATGGGGGACTCCGTTCGGTCTAGGTGGAAGAGGGCGGCATCTTACGCTGACGAGGCTGAATAACAATAATCTTGGCGCGTCTGAATGCACCCGAGTCGGCCCGGCGCTGGGCGGCGATGGAGCGTGGCGTGAACGGCTACCATAAGCGGAGGTCTGAATAAGTCACCACTTCGCCTTCGCTGTACAGCTTATGGTTTGCCACACCCCCAAAAACCTGCGTTTTTTGCCCCCTGACTCAGGGGGCTGTCCAGGCTCCGAACTTGTTCAGACGTTCATAAGGACTCGTCAGCACCCGCGGTCGTGTCAGGGCCACAGAAAAATGGGAGCAACCGGCAGTTCTACCGATACGATGCTGAGCAGCAATAAAGCGTCGCCCGCCCGCGGCGACGCCTCAGTCACGGCGAGCGTGCGCGCAAGCGCTCCAGCACCATCTTGCGATCTGTCCACGGCGACTGATTTTCCGGACAGACAACCCCAATCGCCGTGTAAGCGTTGACGAAGTCAAACACTTCATTGATCGAAGCTCCGGCGAAATCGGCTACCTCGGCCAGAAGCGTTGGCGCTTTCATCATGGCAGTGGCGATGCGGAAATGCTTGGGGAACTCACGTTCGATTTGCGGCCATTTCAGTAGCTTGTAGCGCACATTTGCGTCCAGGCCGGGCAACAACGCGACGCCGTTGGAGGTGCCCAACGTGTACAGCCAAATCAGCCGCATGAGCGGTAAACCGGAGCCACCACCACGCAACGCATTGAGTTCCTTTTCCGGCACCGACTTCCATTCGGCGCGTTCAATACGGCCCTGGCAATAAGGCAGCAGCGGCTTGAGCGTCAGTCCGCCGTAATAGCGGTCACCGGACGGATCCACGATCAGCGCGGGCAGGCCGGTGCGGGCGAGCATCGCGGGCTGATCAAGATTGTCGCCCAGCAGGAAATCTGCCAGCGTGTTTGCTGAAGGCCTGAGTTGTGGCGTCTGCGCCGGTAGCTCAGCTGCAGCTGGCGCTGAGGGAACCACACGCTGTTGGCCGGTGATGCGAGCAGCTGGCGCGGCCGTGGTCGGGCGCGCCGTTGCCGCGGCCGCGGCCGGTCGCGGACCGGTCACCGCCGGCTGTTCAGCGGTTACCCGGCGCGGAAGCAGTGTCGGCGCAGTGGGAACCGCTGGCTGCTCACCGGTTACGCGACGCGGAATTACCGTCGGAGTGGCCGGAACCGCTGGTTGCTCACCGGTGACCCGTGCACGCTGCGGAATGGTTTGGATCGGCGCGTTGTTCGGTGCCGGTTTAACACCGCCGGTACCCAGATCGTCTCCCGCGGATAGCGCCAGCGCGTGCTTGATGCCGCCAATGCTGATTGGCCTGGCGATCACAACATCCTGCTCACCCATGCTGGAAGCAGTGAGGCAGATCATTTTACGCTTTTGCGATTGCGCCTTGAGCCAATCCATATGGCCGTAAAGCGAGTCCACATCGATCAGCAGCACATCGGCGTTGGCCGCGTCGGCAGTCCACTCCCAACGTGTGGGCAGTTGCATGCCATGCATCAGAGCTTTGATCTGCTCCAGTTCGCTCGCCGAAACGCTTTGTGCTGCCACTCGAAGGGTTTTTGTCATGACCAAGGTGCACTCCCCAATGCAAAATGCCCGGACTAGGGGCATGTAAAGGGAACCTCTAGAAACCCCCTGCGCGATCCGATTGCCGCGTTGCGCGGTGCTCGGAATCCTCATGTACCTGTAAGTACACTGCGGTTCCTGCGCTCCGTGCGCCTGGCACTCGAAGCGCGCAGGGGGTTTCTAGAGGTTCCCTAAAGAATTGATTGTGACACGAGCTACCCGGGATTGGACCTGTCCGGGCCGACAGTTGCGCCGGGCGCTGCGTGGCGTCAATGCACACATCAGGCCGTAGCTGCCACTGACCGCTGCAGCTCCCAGAGTCTCGAATAGCGGCCACCCTGCTGCAGCAGCGCGGCATGACTGCCGCGCTCGACAATCTCGCCGTGATCGAGCACGAGGATTTCATCGACGTCAACAATCGTGGACAACCGATGCGCGATGACCAGAGTGGTGCGATCGCGGGCGATTTCCGCAAGTTCGGCCTGGATCAATCGCTCGGTGTTGGTATCCAGTGCCGATGTGGCTTCGTCCAGCAGCAGAATGGGCGGGTTCTTCAAGACGGTGCGCGCGATCGCAACACGCTGCTTCTCACCACCGGAAAGTTTGAGTCCGCGTTCGCCGACCCCGGTGTCATATCCATCCGGGAGTTTGCGGATGAACGCGTCAATGTGCGCTGCCTGGGCTGCCTGCTCAATTTGTTCGGCGCTGGCGTCAGGCCGGCCATAGGCGATGTTGAAACGCAGGCTCTGGTTAAACAGCACGGTGTCCTGCGGGACAATCCCGATCGCCCCGCGCAGACTTTCCTGAGTGACTTGGCGAATGTCCTGGCCGTCGATGCGGATGGCGCCGGAATCGACGTCAAAAAACCGGTAGAGCAGGCGCCCAATTGTGGACTTGCCGGCACCGGTAGTGCCGACGATGGCCACGGTTTTTCCAGCAGGAACAATGAAACTCACTTTCTTGAGGATCGGCCGACGCGGGTCATAACCGAAATCGACCTGGTCGAACTCGACACTGCCGCCGCTGATGGCCAAGGGTTTGGCATCCGGTGGATCTTGCACGTCGCGTGACTGATTGAGCAGAGCAAACATGCGTTCAATATTGCTGAGTGCCTGTTTGACCTCACGATAAACCATACCAAGATAGTTCAGCGGCATCGCCAGCTGGATCAAGAACGCATTGACCATCACCAGATCGCCCAGGCTCATGGTGCCGGCGACCACGCCTTCCGCTGCGCGCCACACCAGTAGCGTCAGGCCAATGGCGACAATGCTGCTCTGTCCGATATTGAGCACGGCCAGTGTCTTCAGACTCTTGACCGTAGCCTCTTCGAGTTTTTGCAGACTTTCATCGTAGCCGCGCGACTCAAAGCGCTCGTTGCCAAAGTACTTGACGGTCTCGTAGTTGAGCAATGAATCCACAGCGCGCGCGTTGGCCTGGGTGTCGGCTTCATTGGCAGCGCGGTAGAAGCGCATGCGCCACTCGGTCACCGAAAAGGTCAGAGCCACGTATGCGACAAGCGTGGCCAGTGTGATCCAGGTAAAGCTGGAATCGAAGTTGTAACTTAGTATCGCGCACACGACGACGATCTCGATCAACGTCGGCAGGATGGTGTAAATGGTCCAGTCGAGCAGGTCCGCGACGGCGCTCATACCGCGTTCCAGATCACGTGACACGCCGCCAGTGCGGCGTTCCAGATGGAAACGAAGACTCAGCGCATGCAGGTGTTCGAACACGCCCAACGTGAGCAGCCGCGATGTGCGCGCCATGACTCGGGCAAACACGATCTGCCGCAGTTCCTGGAACAGGGTGGACGCCAGGCGCAGCGCGCCATAGGCCATGAGCAGCAGTACCGGCACCAGCAATGGGGCCAATACCAACGGATTCGCCCCGGCCAGGTTCGCTCCTGGAGTGTTCAATCCGGGATTCAGGTGATCGACAAGTTGCTTCAGCACGATCGGCACGCAGATCAACGCCAGCTTGGCGGCGACCAGGAAGATCAACGCAAGCAAAACGCGATAGCGAAATTTCCAGATGTACGGCGCCAGACCGCGCAGGGTTTGCCAGCCGCCCTTTACTACGGCGGGTTCTACCGCAGCGTTCAACAACGATCTCCACATCGCGTGCACGATCCGTAGACGTACAATGAGACGCCAAGACGCGCACCTGTGCTGACGTCGGGTTGCTCGCATCGATAAGGGAGAATGGCCATGTGGAAATCCTTGTTGTTGGGCATCGTAGCTCTGGGCGCGCAGGCAGAGGATGGCTTGCCACGTACTAGCGCGCCGGCCGCTGCCGCGGTGTACTTCATCGCGCCGGCGGACGGTGAAACAGTCAAAGGTGCCGTCATCGTGCGCTTTGGCCTACGGGGGATGGGAGTGGCACCGGCGGGCATCAATATGGTCGGTACCGGCCATCACCATCTGCTGGTTGATGTGGAGGCGCTCCCGGCAATGGACAAGCCCCTACCCAAAGATGCGCAGCATCTGCACTTCGGTGCCGGTCAGACCGAAACCACGCTCACCCTGACCCCTGGCAAGCACACATTGCAACTGGTGCTGGGCGATCAGCTGCACATTCCGCATCAACCGCCGGTGCTGTCGCAGAAGATCACCATAACCGTCGAATGAGCGCTGCGCCATGCGCTCCTACGGTGGCGTCCACTGGGTCACTTTTTCAGCTGGCGTTGGCCGCGGCCGCTCGGGCGCGGCACCGGTTGCTGTGCCCACATGCACAAAGCCAATGACACGCTCGTTGTGCACCAAACCCAGATAAGCCGCAACCTCGGCATCATAGGCCGCCCATCCGGTCAGCCACTGCGCGCCGAACCCTAGCGCCTGAGCGCCCTGCAACAGGTTGTAGCCGACCAGACCAGCGCTGAGCAGTTGTTCCTGTTCTGGCACCTTGTGTGCGGGTGTGATGCAGGCGATCACCGCAAGCACCAGCGGCGCACTGGCGAATCGTTGCCGCTCCTTCTCGATCACTGCGGCCTCAGCTTCAGGCTGACGGTCTTGCGTCAACCGCGCGAGGAAAACACCCAACTGCAGCCGCCCGTCACCTTCGATGCGCAGCAGGCGAAACGGCGCTAGCTTGCCATGATCGGGAACATGCATAGCGGCCGCGAGCAAATTCTGCAGTACGGATTCCTCGGGGCCAGGCGCGGCGAGCAGGCGGCTGGGGACAGAGCGACGATGCAGCATGAAGTCGAGGGCAGGCATGAGCCCATTGTAACCGGGCGATCGCAGAAACGCGGCAACCAGCGCTGCGGTCAACTGCGGAGCTGGTCAACACTTTGCATCGGCCGCGCGCGCACAGGTGCGCTCCTACCGCTATTTGCACTAGCATCCAGAGGGCTGCGATCACTGCTTGGGGAAAATGCATGGGTGTCATTGTTGCAACGCTGCGCGAAACTGCGCCAAACGAGCGCCGGGTCGCATTGACGCCGGAAATTGCCAAGAAACTGAAGGCACTGGGCGCCACAGTCCAGATCGAACGCAACGCGGGTGAATCCGCTGCGTTTCCGGACGTGCACTATAAAGACGCCGAAGCAGTTGATGATGTGCTTTCCAGCGCAGACGTCCTGCTGACGGTGCAGCCGCCTGCGGCGGATGCGATCGGCAAGCTCAAAGAAGGTTCGGTGCTGATTGGAATGCTGGCGCCGCACGCGTCCGCTGAGCGCGTCAAACAGTTGCGCGATCGCAAGATCACCAGTTTCTCGATGGAGTTGCTGCCGCGTACCACGCGCGCGCAGGCGATGGATATCCTGAGCTCGCAGGCGGGTATGGCGGGTTATAAGGCGGTGCTGATCGCGGCCTTGGCGTCGCCGAAATTCTTTCCCATGTTGACCACCGCCGCCGGCACCGTACGCCCCAGCAAGGTGCTGATTGTCGGGGCTGGTGTCGCCGGTCTGCAGGCGATTGCGACGGCGCGCCGGCTTGGCGCACAGGTCGAAGGGTTTGACGTGCGCCCCGAAGTGAAGGAGCAGATCGAATCGCTTGGCGCCAAGTTCCTGGATCTGGGGGTCTCTGCGGCGGGCACTGGCGGCTATGCGCGCCAGCTCACCCCCGAAGAGATGGTCGAGCAACAGCGTCGCCTCGGCGAGCACGTCAAGAATGTCGATGTCATTGTGACCACCGCGGCCATTCCAGGTCGCAAGGCACCGCGTATCATCACCACCGCCATGGTCGAGGGCATGAAGCCCGGCAGTGTGATCGTCGATCTCGCCGCGGAAACCGGCGGCAATTGCGAACTGACCGTGCCCGGCGAAACCATCGTGCGCAATGGCGTCAGCGTTGTCGGTCCGGTGAACCTGCCCAGCCAGGGCGCTATTCACGCCAGCGAAATGTATGCGCGCAATCTGTTCAATTTTCTCAGCCTGATGCTCAAGGACGGCGCGTTGAATCTTGACTGGTCCGATGACCTGATCGCACAAACCTGTCTCACCCATGCAGGTGAGATCAGACACGAAGCCACCCGCAAAGCCGTTGACGGCCAAGCCTGAGGACTACAGACATGATCGACGGATTCCTTGCCCTTTACATCTTCATGCTGGCGGCGTTCACCGGCTATGAAATTATTTCCCGCGTGCCGGTCATCCTGCATACGCCGCTGATGTCGGGTTCCAACTTCGTGCATGGCATCGTGCTAGTCGGCGCCATGGTGGCGCTCGGCGTCGCCGATACCAACCTGGAAAAAGTCATTGGCTTCATCGGCGTGGTGCTCGGGGCGGGTAATGCTGCGGGCGGCTACGTGGTGACCGAACGCATGCTGGAAATGTTCAAATCCAGCAAGAAACCCGGGGGAACCAAGTAATGGACCTCGGCAGTCTCTCGCTGCAAGACATCTCGATCCACGACGTGCGTTCGTGGTTGGTGACCGCGAGCTTTTTCGCCGCCGCAGTGATGTTTATTCTCGGCATCAAGCGCATGGCCTCGCCGGTCACCGCGCGCGCCGGAATTGTGCAAGCCGGTCTTGGCATGGTCGTGGCCACGGTCGCGGCGTTCTTCCATCCAGAAATCCATGGCAACTATGGTCTGATTATTGCGGCGGTGCTGGTCGGCACGTTGCCGGCGTGGATCAGTGGCAAGAAAGTAGCGATGACCGACATGCCGCAGATGGTGGCGCTGTACAACGGCATGGGCGGCGGTTCGGCAGCGGCGATCGGTGCCAGCGCATTGCTCGGTGCAACCATGGATCCAAACGCCTGTCTCGATCCGAATGCACACGCCTGCCTCAACACTTCACGTACGGCTTTGGCGGTGATTGGCACCCTGATCGGCGCGATCTCCTTGTCGGGTTCGGTGATCGCCTGGGCCAAACTCGACGGGCGAATGGACAAGCGCTTCACCTTCACTGGTCAGCAGTACGTCAACGGCCTGTGTTTTCTCGTTGCTGCGGTGCTGGGTGCATTGCTGGTGTTCAAGCTGGACGTACCGATCATTGTTGCTTTCGTTGCCGTGTCGTTGTTGTTTGGCATTTTCATGACGCTGCCGATCGGTGGCGCCGACATGCCGGTGGTGATTTCACTGTTCAACGCGCTCACCGGCCTCGCCGTCGGGTTCGAGGGCTATGTGTTGGGCAATCCGGCGTTGATGATTGCCGGCATGGTGGTGGGCGCGGCCGGCACCTTGCTGACGCAATTGATGGCGAAGGCAATGAACCGCTCGATCAGCAGCGTGCTGTTTTCCAATTTCGGCGGCAGCTCCGGAGCGGCGCAGGAAATCAAAGGCTCGCAGAAAGCGATCGAAGCTTCGGACGTCGCTGCGCTGCTCTATCTCGCTGACAAAGTCATCATCGTGCCCGGCTATGGCATGGCGGTTGCGCAGGCTCAGCACAAGGTTTGGGAGTTGACACAGCAGCTGATCAAACGCGACAAGACGGTCAAATTCGCCATCCATCCGGTGGCCGGCCGCATGCCGGGACACATGAATGTGCTGCTCGCCGAAGCGGGCGTGCCCTACGATTTGATTGCCGACATGGAAGACATCAATCCGGAGTTTGCGACCTGCGATGTTGCCATTGTCATCGGCGCGAATGATGTAGTGAATCCGGTCGCCAAGACCGATCCAGCTTCGCCAATCTACGGCATGCCGATTCTCGATGTGATCAATGCCAGACAGGCCATCATCATCAAGCGCGGCAAGGGCACCGGCTTTGCCGGTATCGAAAACGCGCTGTTCTATGCCGACAACGCCAAGCTGCTGTATGGCGATGGTGCCGATGCAGTCAATCGTCTCGTGGCCGAGTTGAAGGCGATCGATTCCGGTGGTGGGCATTGATGTTGTAGGGCGCGGCTTGTTCCGCTGCCGTTGAATTCGATGTCGGCGTGAATTCGATAACAGAGCAGCGGCGCAAGCGTGGCGCAATTTTGGACAATCGCTACACCTGATTCAGATTGAAGTTGATCGGCACGATGACCCAGGCTTCGACGTTGGCGCCATTGTGTTCGGCGGCAACGAAGCGCCAAGTCAACACCGCCTTCAACGCAGCGCGATCAAGTTCGCGCGAACCGCTGCTGCGCGCGAGTTCCACCTTCAGCGGTGTGCCGTTTCGACCGATCAGTACACGCAGCTGCACTTCGCCCTGTTCGCGTTTGCGCACGGCAGTTGGGGGATAGCGCACCCGATTGGCATCGCCATAGCGCGCGTCGGCGCGGGCGCCGCTGAAAGAGTCGCTGCTGGGGCCCGAGGGAGTCACCGGATCGCTGTCTGGAATTTCCGTCACGATGTGCGTATCCACCGCATCGGTACTCGTGCCCGGTGTGCTTGGCATTTCCCGCGCCAGCGGCGGCAAAGTCAGTGACGGTGCTGGGGGCTTTTGCAGGGGTTCAGGCGGAATGGGCGGTGGCGTCGGCGGAGGCGGCGGTGGCAACGGCGGTTCGACAAACACTACATTGATCGTGCGAGCTGCCTCGAGTTGCGTCTGCGCTGCTGGCCGGGCTGGTGCCAGCAAGAACAGCATCGCGCCGACATGCACCGTCAGTGCTGTGGCTATGGCCAAGGTGCGTGCGGGATTTATGGGTCGCTTATCGTCAAATTCCGGTACTCGCATCGTCGTTCCCCAGATACCGCCGCAATGGCGGACTGAAGACTGAAACGTGCGATTCGAAATCCGGGGTTAATCGGGTGGGTGTTGCTCAGCATCAATCGTCATTGCGACTTTATCCGCCGCCCATCGCCTGCACGATTTCCACGCGGTCGCCCGGCTTGAGGCGATGCTCAGCGTGTTGATAGCGCGGAATGATCTGCAGGTTGACCTCAATCGCCAGCCGCCGCTGCTGCAGCCCTTCGGCATTGAGCAGGTCAAGCAGCGTGCTTGCTTCGGCGATCTGTCGTGGTTGACCGTTGAGCAGAATGTCCATCGTCCCTATCTCGGTCTCTATTTCTGGAGCAGTGAGGACAGCACCGTCTTGGCCGCGCCAAAGGAGAAATGGCGTTCGACATTGCCCAGACCAGCGGCGGAAAGACGTTGCCACAATTCGGCGTCTTGATACAGGCGCACCACAGCATCGGCGAAGTCGGTGGGCGCGTCGGCGATCAACACGTCCACGTCGTGCCGCAGGTACATGCCTTCTGCGGCCAGTGCGGTAGCGACCACTGGCTGGCCGTGCGCCATGCTCTGGTTTACCTTACCTTTTACTCCAGCGCCGTAGCGCAGTGGCGCCACCGATAGGCGGCAACCGTCAAGATAGGCATCGAGCGACTCGACAAAACCGGTTGCAACGACACGCTCCGAGGCCAACTTGCGGATTGAATCAGGCATGCGGCTTCCCACGATATGGAAGCGAGCGCCGGAGAGTTGTGCTGCGATCAACGGCCAAATTTCCGCCACAAACCATTGCACCGCATCGATATTGGGTTGGTGCTGGAAGCCGCCGATAAAGAAGATGTCCTTGCGCGCAGAAAATGGTTGACGGCAACCGACCACTTCATGCACGTTGGACAGCACTTCGATGTGCGCTTCAGGCAATTCGCGGCGCAGTAGCGCTTGCTCGACCGGACTGACCACCAGCGTGATGTCACTGGCCTTGACCAGGCGCAATTCGGCGAGCTTGGTGGTGGCCGCGGAACGGCGCAGCTCGGCCCTGTCTTCGAGATCCGCGGCGCGCTCCTCGCGAAGATAGTGCAGGTCCACCGTATCAAAGATGATCCGTGCGCGCGGCGCGTAGTGGCGCACCAACGGTAGCAATGGGGTCGCGACATAGTGCCGGCTCAACATCACCACGTCCCAATGTGTGCCGGTATCACGCAGAAAACTTGTTGGGTCTCCTACCCAGGGGTGATACAGCACTTCGACTCCGAGCTGCTGCAGTTGCTCGGTATAGCCCGCAACATAGGCCCGGTTCTCCGTGGTGAAGGTCACCTTCCAGCCGAGATCGAGAAGAGCACGCAGTAGATTGACCATGCGCACCGATCCCGAGTCCTTGTCGGGTTCCGGAATGGTGGCGTCAACAATCAACATGCGGCCGGTAACTCGATGCTCACGCGCAATCGCGATTGCACTGCCAGTTTGCGGCTGTCGGGGTAGGGCATCGCGCCAGCGCTCTTCGAACTTTTGCTGATTGATGACCTGATAACGCTTGGTGCCGCTGGCAGTGTCTGTGCCCGAGGTGATGCCCTCAAAATGAATCACCGTTGCCGCTGGTTGATAAAGCACGCGCAGGCCAGCATCACGCACCTGAAAGGCGAGGTCGGAGTCTTCGTAATACGCCGGCGAGTAGCGCGTGTCGAATCCGCCGCGGGCGTTGAACCATGCACGCTGGACGGCAATCGCCGCGCCGGAGCAGTAATCGGCTTCGCGCACGTAGTTGAATGCTGGATCGCGCGGGTCGGCAAAGCGGCCGTAGTTCCATCCAGAGGCATCGGCGAACACAATGCCGCCGGCTTCCTGCAGGCGACCATCCGGATACACCAGCTTGGCACCGACCAGGCCGACGTCGCGATGCTGCGCGAAGGTGTCGATGAGCGCGTCCAGCCAGCCAGCGGTGACTTGCGTATCGTTGTTGAGGAACACCAGATACTCGGCGCTCGCCGCCGCTGCACCCGCATTGCACGCGCCGATGAAACCAAGGTTGTGTTCGTTGTGAAGCGCGACAATGCCGCCGATGCGAGCGAGCCCGTCGCCGGTCTCGTCGCTTGAGCAGTCGTCGACCACGATCACTTCGAAACCGATCCCTGCTCCGTGCTGCGCGATCGATTGCAGACAGGCCAAAGTGTATGGGAATTTGTTGTAGACCGGAATAATGATGCTGGCCACTGGGTGCGCGGCGCGCGGCAGATCGAACGCGATGAACCCGGAGCCGGGCGCCGCCAACGCGACGCTGAGTTCAATCGGCGTCAACGCTGAGGGCACCGCGCCCGTGTCCTGCGCAATGCGTTGCAACGTGCCAGCGAGTCCGCGCGTGCGCAGACTGCGCGTGAGCCTTGGCGGCATTCCGGTCAATCGATCCAGCCAGTAGCCGATTCGTGCGCGCAGGCCGCGCAGACGCGTGCTGATTGCGCGCAAGGGCCGGGTGATTCGCCAAGAGGTGGACTGCATCAGATCCTGACGCAGCGCTTCGACACGCGTAACTTCAGCCAACCAGCCAGCATCGGCGATGCGCTTTTCCTGTTCAAGACTGGTGTAATTGTTGTAAGCACTGTGCAATTCATTCGCCTGCCGCTGGCCCTCGACCACCAGCGACTGCGCCCAGCGCGTGCGCTCTTCGAACTCCAGTTGCAGTTCTGCGAACTGTTGATTGCGTGCGCCAAGTTGTTGCTGGACTCGCCCAGTCTCCCGCATGGCCTGGTTGGCCCAGTCGGCACGCGCGAGCAGCTCGCGTTCCTGTTGTGCGTTGAGTTTTTCCAGCGCATCCAGCGCTACGCCGAGCACAATTTTTGATTCGGCGAGCGTCGCCGTCTCCAGCGCCTCCGCGGAAATTCGCCGCAAGCTCGCCCGTGCTGCAAGCGGTGGCGAGGGATACAGCGCCAGATACTCGCCCCGTGCCGCTGTTACGGTGCGCAATTGCAGCGCGCTGAGTCGTGTGCGAATCGTGCGCAACGGGCCCGGGTCGGCAACGAGCTTGCCGAGCAGTTCAACGAGCGCCTGCGCATCAGGGTCAAACAGCAGACCGGTCTGGCCGTGTTCGATACGTTCTCCGAGGCTGCCCATATGGGTTGCGATCGGCGGTACGCCCAGGGCCCACAGTTCGCTCAACGTGTAGCTGAAGGATTCGGCGACCGTGGCCGGCATCAGCGCGGCATCGGGCCGCAGTTGCGCAATCAACGCGGGCAGCTGCTCACGCTCATAGTCGAGAAGTACGTGCACATGCGACTTGCCAAACAGGGCGTGTCCAGCAGCGCCACAACCGACCAGAAACAGATCAGCATGCTTGCCGATTCGCTCCAACGCACCTTCCAGCAAGTGCAGTGCCTTGCCGCCGTTGATGCGGCCGAGCACCAGCAACCGCAGGCGTCGGGCAGCGTGTGGTTGGTCGTCGAACCGAACCGGTGTTGGCTGCGGCACCGGCTGAAGGAATGGCCGAAAGCCATGCGGGATGCATAAAAAGTTCGTGCTCGCCAACTCGGGCGCAATGCGTAGCCAATTTTTCCGCAGACCTGCACTTGGGGCACAGAGCGTAATCCGCTTTGTTTGCAGTGCAGCGATGAAAGCTTGGCGCAGCCGCCACCAGTAATCGCTTGAGTGCGATTGAAACGGCAGGCTGCTGGAATCTGACGCACGCAATGCCGCCGCCAAGGATGCATGATCGAATGATTGCTTGGCGTCGCCGAAATCGCTGTGCAATATCGGCCATAAGGGATAGTAGTCGTGGCAAACGTAGACCGTGGGCAGCCCAGTGCCGAGCACATCCAGGCTGTGCCCGATCAACGACGACACCATCAACCGGTTCACGCCATAACGCTGCGTAACGAACTGGAGCACGTCACGGGCACTCGGATCGTGCAGCGCGGTGTCGGCAATTGCTGCTGGCAGCGGCCAACGTCTGAGCCGATGCAGGCTGCCATTCGCAACCAGAAAAAGTTCGAGCGCCTCACCGTA
This sequence comes from Lysobacterales bacterium, assembly GCA_031389245.1. Lineage (GTDB taxonomy): Bacteria > Pseudomonadota > Gammaproteobacteria > Xanthomonadales > Ahniellaceae > 0-14-3-00-62-12. The sequence goes on from JANMSL010000317.1 coordinate 12,702, forward strand.
AAGGCGGCGTGCAAACTGACCCGACGCGCACAGTGCCAGGTGCACCTGGGTGTCATCGCCCTCGGCCAGGTCGCGGACGAATCGTTCCACGCCTCCGCCCCAGCCATGCAGTACATGCAACAGCACTGGGCGACCGTCGACGCCGGGCAGGCATTGCGGGAGTGCGCGCGGATGTGCGCCGATGCGCTCACGCAGGCTGCTCAGTGCGGAAGCGGGCGCGGCATCGCGGCGGCTTGCTGGTGCGTCCGGGCCACGGCATGGAACGCCCTGGCGACCGATGAACACGGTCGCGACAGCCTCGACCTGCAAACCAGCATCACGCGCCGCGATCGCCCCAGCGGATTGAAGCTTGCGCCACGCTGCGACGCGCCACAATGCAACGTGCGCGGCCCATTGTGGCCTGGGAACGCATACAGGGTCGGCAAGCAAGTAGCACAGAGTATCCAATTCGGTGCTGCCGATTTCGGCGACAGCGCCCTCTGCCAATGGCGAATAGTCATCCTCTGGGCCGAGCGGACAGACCACATCGGCCTGGCTACTGTTGGCTGCTGCCAGCAATCGATCCCATCCCAACGCCGGCCACTGGCTATCGAGCGCAATCAGCACTAGATCGGTGTCCGAGCCCTGCACGCGGACATGTTGCACGGCCCGCTCCATATCTTCCATCGGAGCACCGACACGGCAGCCCAACGCGCGCGCCTGATTGGCGAGCGCATCCGGGCCGTGATAAGCGATCTCGGCCATCGGGCTGAGCAGCGCAATCAGTTCCGATAAATTCGTTTCGTTCGCATCACTGCCAAAGACGACGGCAGCGCAGGAGGAGAGCAGATTCAAATTGTATTCGCCAAAGTGGTTGAGCTGCGTATTGTCCAGGTCAGGCGAGACGTTGCGATCACCCATGTATCCGCACTGGGCGGACGCGAAATCGGCACGCGCGCATTGTGGATTGCAGACTATGCTGCGCGCCGAGGAGCTGGACTCCGGTTCGATGCTGCGAGTGCGCAACGGCTTAGGGCCGGGCCGACGCAGCAGCCCAGAGGTTAAAGAGTCTGAATTATTGCGGAATTGCCTGACGACCGCCACGCGCCATCGGGTCTGGCGCCGCTAAACTGCGTTCCGTCAGACTTTCATGCGCCGGAAAACTGCGTTCCGGGCGCCTGCGGGGTCAGCAATAGCGATTGCCCTGTAACCCCTCCACATCCCTCCTCGAACCGCGGGGAAGGGATAGCGATCTACCGCGCTAACCCATAACGCTATGCGAACTGCCTCCATTTGAAACGTTTACTGCCGATCCTTGCACTCATCTACAGCTGGTGCCGCATCCCGCTTTGGTTGATTCTGGGTGTGGGGCTGGGCTTCGGACTACCCTACGCCTGGTATCTGAACAAACTGGTGCGCGCTGGATTCGAGAGCCTGAGCTACGAGCTCCCGAGCCGCGTCTTCGCGCGCCCGCTGCGACTTGCGCGCGGTGTGCCAATGAGCGCTGAAGCGTTGCGCATCGAGCTGGACGCGGCGCGCTATCGCAAAGTCGACAGTATCTTCGAAGCCGGCACCTACTCGGCCGACGCCAATCACTTCCAGATTCGCACCCGCGCTTTCAATGATGGCGACGGCGAGCACCCCGAACTGCGTTTGTCGGTACGCCTGGCGAGCGGACGCGTGTCTGCTATCGAGGATATCACCAGCGGTCAGAAGGTCGAACTGGCCAGTGTTGACCCGGCGCGCATTGCCACACTGTACGGCAAGAGCCGCCAGGAGCGGCGGTTGGTCAAGGTTGATGAAGTCTCGCCGCTGCTGGTGAACACTCTGCTGGCGGTGGAAGACAAACATTTCTACTCACACTACGGCATCGATCCTTGGGGCATAGCCCGCGCGCTCTGGGTCAACCTGCGCGCTGGCGAAACCGTGCAGGGCGGCAGCACACTGACCCAGCAACTGGTGCGCAATCTATTTCTTGACCGTCGCCAGCGCTACACCCGCAAGTTCAACGAAATGGGCCTCGCACTGCTGATCGAATGGCGCTACAGCAAGAAGCGCATTCTCGAGGCCTATCTCAACGAGGTGTACCTGGGCCAGCAGGGCGGACAGGCCGTGCATGGCGTGTCCGCCGCGGCTGAGTTTTACTTTGGACGTGAACACAATGCGCTTGCACCCAATGAAGTTGCGATGCTGGTCGGACTGGTGCAAGGCCCGTCCCTGTTCGATCCGCGGCGCGAGCCGGCGCTGGCCATCAAGCGACGCAATCTGGTGCTGCGCGAAATGGGCCAGGCCAAGCTGATTTCCGCGGTCGAAGTCGCCGCGGAGCAGCGGCAACAACTGGCCATCAGCAAGACCGGCGCTTTGGCGCAAAACCGCTATCCGGCATTTCTCGATCTGGTGCGCGCGCAACTGGGGCGCGACTATGCCGAATCAGCACTGCGTTCGGAGGGATTGTCGATCTTTACCTCCATTGCTCCTTCCACCCAGCATTTTGCCGAACGCTCAGTTGTTGAAAAGATCAAAACACTAGCCAAGGACACCACCGGCCTGCAGGCTGCAATGGTGGTGTCGCACGCCCGCACTGGCGCGATCGAGGCCGTGGTCGGCGATCGCGACGCCAGTCGTCCTGGGTTCAATCGTGCTGTTACCGCCTCCCGTCCGATCGGCTCGCTGGTCAAACCTTTTATCTATCTGGTGGCGCTGGCGCAGCCGGAGCGGTACTCATTGATGACCCCGCTCGACGATAGCGCCATCACCATCCGGCAAAAGGGTGGGAAGGTGTGGCAGCCGCGCAATTCGGATAACCAGGAACACGGCACAGTGGCGCTGATCGATGCATTGGCCAAGTCGTACAACCTGGCGACGGTGCGCCTGGGTCTGGCGGTACAGGTACAGAAGGTCGAGCGGGTGCTGGAAACCCTGATTCCCGGCGCCGACATTTCGCCGCACCCGTCTGTGTTGCTCGGCGCTACCGAACTCTCACCGTTGCAGGTGACACAGGCCTATGCCTATCTTGCCGCCGACGGTCGCATGGTCGGGCTATCGGCAGTGACCGCAGTGCTCGACCGCAATGGTCGACCGCTGTCGCGCTATGCCAGCAGTGACAACGCCGGTGAACTGGTAGCCGCCGCGCGGCTGGTCAGCTTCGCGCTGCAGGAAACCGCGCGCACTGGCACGGCGAGCGAGCTGGGCGGGCTCGGACTCGGTCGGCTGCAGGCGGCGGGCAAGACCGGCACCAGCGATGACAAGCGTGATTCCTGGTTCGCGGGCTATACCGGAAGTCATCTCGCCGTAGTTTGGCTAGGCCGCGATGACAATACCCGCACCACATTTTATGGCGCGACTGGAGCGATGCGCCTGTGGGCCGGGCTGTTCCAGAACCTGCCGACGGAGCCGCTGCGCGTCAATTATTCAGGTAATCCAGAAATGCACTGGGTCAATCCGCAATCGCAAAGCGAGACCGATCGTGAGTGTGAGGGCGCGCGCAGCCTGCCTTTTGTCAGCGGCCACGCGCCGCGGGAATACCAGGGCTGCGGCTTTTCTTCTTTCAACGATTGGTTCAATTCGCGCACTACTGATGACGACGATGAAGCAGAACTCTATTGATCTTGCATGGCTCGCTGCAGCGGCATTGATGTTGGTAGTGCTGGCCGGCTGCCAGGCAAAACCTGTAGCGAAACCCGTACCACCGCCACAACGCGATTGGGTCAGCGAGATCCGCGCGAGCGCAGCCAGCCTGCCCTCTTATGTGGAGGTGTTGCCGCTCAACGACCCAAGTGTCGCCGATCTGCGCAAGCTGGCAAGGCTCGCCGAGGATGCACGGCGATTTGCCGAGGCCGAAAAGCACTTGGCGCAGGCGCTCGCGTTGATGCCCGACGACCCGGATCTCTGGCAATGGCGCGCTGAAGTGGCCCTCGCCGATAGACGTTGGCAGGACGCGCAAACGCATGCTCGACAATCGGAGACACTCGGCCCCAAGTTGGGCGGAATCTGCGTGCGCAACTGGATGACCTTGCTTGCGGTTGCGCAGGAAACCGAGAATGTCACCGCTCAAGCCGAAGCGCGCGCCAAAGCCGATGCCTGCCCGGTGCGCGCGCCGGTGCGACTTTAGGTCAAGCGCGATTGCAATCATCGCAACGCCGATCCCGTGCATAATCCCGCCATGTACACACAATGCCCCGGCTGTCTGAGTCTGTACTTGCTGACGCTGGAGCAAATCATCCAGGGTCGCGGGCGCGCCCGATGTGCTTCCTGTCTTACTGATTTTGACGTGCTGGCGTCGTTGTCCGAACAGCTGCCGCAACCGCCCGATACCATGTTGACCCGACACTTGCCTGGTGAAGCACCGCTATTGCGCGCGCCGGCCGGCAAGCCGAAACCCGGGCAGCGCGATCTGTTCACTTCGGTCGATGCGAATGTGGCCGAGTCGGCCGCTGCACAGCCTTCATTCGCGGTTCGCAGCGAACGTCGAACCTCGCTGCCAACGGCTTCTCTGGCGTGGCGTTATGCCAACGTATTGTTGGTGCTGGTGATGCTGGCTCAACTCGCATACGCGACGCGCGCCATCTGGCTGGACGATGCCCGCCTGCGGCCATGGTTGGATGCGGCCTGCGAGCGCCTGACGTGCCGCTTGCCGCCACGCCGTGACGTTGCACAGATTGCACTGGTGGCACGTGATGTCAGGCCGCACCCGAGCGAACCTGGCGCCTTGGTGATTTCCGCGACCATGCTCAACCGGGCAGCATTTGTACAGCCCTATCCGACACTGGAGATCACGCTGTCCAATCTGGATGAACAACGCATCGCCATGCGTCGATTGGCGCCACAGGATTACCTCAACGATGCGCGCGCGCTGGCGCGCGGATTGCCACCCGGCGCAACTGCGACCATCGATCTGGAAGTGTTCGATCCCGGCAAACAGGCGGTGGCGTTCGAATTCAAGTTTCTCTGACCCGGTTGCGCTGCCGCGACCGCTTGACCATCCGCTGTGCGCCGCCCTATAAAGGCCGGCCCGCTCCTACGAACCCGTCGCAATGAACTGGTTCACATTTCGCAAGGTCAGTCCGACTCAACTTGTGCTGCGCGCGCACGACCCGGTCGGAGCGCGACGTCAGCGCGTGCTGCTGGTCGGCGTTTGGCTACTTTCCGGTGTAGTGATTTGGCTGATCGCTACATACTGGTCTGCGCCGAACTTGGTCTCCGTGCAGGGTGAGATGCGGAGCAGCCTGATCGAACTTGAAAAGTTGCAGAATGAATTGGAACGCAGCGAGCGTGCACTCAGCATCAGTGAAAAATCCGACCAGGTGTCGCGCACCGCGAACGAGTCTCTGCAAGCCACACTGCGTGCCCAGGAAGACGAGATCGCCGGGTTGCGCGGCGACATCGCTTTCTTCCAACGCTTGATGGACGGCAAGTCCGGTCGCAAGGGCTTGACCGTGCAGGATCTGTCGGTGCGCGCGATCGAGGGTGGGCGCGGTTACAATGTTCGCGCCACTTTGACGCAGAACCTGCGCAAGGGTGAAGTCACCCGCGGCACCGCAACCATCAGCATAGAGGGTATGCAGGAAGAGCGTATCGTAAATTTGGCGTGGGACCGTCTGGCTGGAGGTGCGTCCAACGCAATGCCTCAGTTCAGTTTCAAGTATTTCCAGCAAATGGAAAGCAGCTTCGTGTTGCCTGAAGGCTTCACGCCCAATCGCATTAAAATGGTGGTGAAGTCCGAGCAGGGGGACAATACTGAACAGACCCTTGCCTGGTCGCAAGCGTTAAGCAACGGAGAGAAAGACGATGTTTGGCAGTAAGGACAAGGAAACCCGACCGACCACCCATCTGGATACCTGGATTGGGCCGCGTATTGTTATCGAAGGCAAGGTGCATTTTTCTGGTGGTATGCGGGTCGATGGCACCGTACGTGGTTCACTGATCGCCGAAGACGACAAGGAGTCGGTGTTGACCCTGTCCGATAAAGGCACCATCGAGGGCGAGCTACGTGCACCGCACGTCGAAATAAATGGCACTTTCAAGGGCGATATCATCGCCAGCGAACGCATCAAGCTCGGTGCCCTGGCACGCGTCACCGGCAACATCTATTACAAGATTCTGGAAATGACTGCCGGAGCCGAAGTCAGCGGCCAAATCGTCCGTCAGGAAGATCCCCATCGCCAATTGCCCAAGCCAGATGTCGTTGAGGAAAGCGAAGTCAGGACTGAGGCCCGCCTGGAAGCCCGGCTCGATGCCAAGATTGAACACAAAGAAAAGTCCAAACTCGAAGCCAAGCGCACTTGAATTGCCGCAACTGAGCGTCATCATGTGTAAAGTTGTCGGTCGAGCCCTACTCGCCGGTGCTGTAATGTGCGAACGAGTCCGACGACATGGTTGTGGACAAGGCCCGAACGGTGTTCCGCAGCAACAAGTAGGCAGTTTCCATGAATGAAGTCTCCATGAGTGAAGTCACCACAACTGTTGCCACGCCCAGTCAGGCGCTGATCTTTACGATTGCGGCTGCTGGCAAAGTGCGGCAGTTGATCGAGGAAGAGCAGAACCCCGATCTGAAACTGCGTGTCTACATTCAAGGCGGAGGTTGCTCGGGTTTTCAGTACGGCTTTGCCTTCGAGGATGAGGTCACCGAAGACGATTTCGCGATCGAGCGCGACGGGGTCACCCTGCTGGTGGATTCGACTTCGCTGCAGTATTTGATGGGCGCGGAGATCGACTACAAGGAAGACTTGCAGGGCGCGCAGTTCGTGATTCGCAATCCCAACGCCAAGACCACGTGCGGCTGCGGTTCATCGTTCTCTGCATGACTTTGATGTAGCGGGATAGGGCGCCCCACTACATCAAAGTCGATGTGTGTTGCCTCACCCCGCCCCGGCCTTCCCCGAACATCGGGGAGGGAGCAAAACTCCCGGCATCGTTCTTGACTTTCGCCTTACAGCGCTTGGATCCCTTCGCAAACACTGGGGCAGGGGTCGAGATTCACCATTTTCTTTCACGTTGAATCAGCCATGGTCTGCGCAAGGTCACGATGGAATTTGCGTTTGCGGCACTGACACTGGACCGCGCGGGTGAATCGCGCCAGGACAATGACTGGCTGCAGCGCCGCTTTGACGAACGCGACGCTCAGGTCCTGGTGTTGTCGCGCGATGGTCGCGTATTGATCGCGTTGCCCGAACGGCACCTGTTGCAGGTTCCGGTAATGCTGTTGCGCGATCGCTTCAGTGGCAGTCAATTCAATTTCCTCGGCATTTGCGACCGGCATGGAGCGATCTCCGGAAGTCCTGCCATGGCCGGTGATGTGATCCCGAGTGTGGGTGCGCACGCATTGTTCGCTTTGACGCTCGACGAGGAACAAGTGGTCGAGTTCGCGCGAGAGTTCAATGCCGACGCGCTTGACCTGCGTGTCGCAGCGAGTGAGCTCTCCGCCCAGCAGGCCGGCGCGGCCGCGTTTGCGCGATCGCTGACGCACTGGCAATCACGCAGTCGGTTCTGCGGCACTTGCGGTGCCCCGACCCTGCTCAGCTCCGGCGGACACCGTGCGCTGTGCACCAATGCTCAATGCGCGGCGGAACTATTCCCGCGCACCGACGCTGCGATGATTGCACTCGTTCACGATGGCGAGCGTTGCCTGCTCGGTCGTCAAGCAAGCTGGCCGGAAAATCGCTACTCGACACTGGCCGGATTTCTCGAGCCAGGCGAAACGCTCGAAGCCTGCGTGCGCCGTGAAGTGTTCGAAGAAGTCGGTGTGCAGATCGGTGAATGCCAATACATCGCATCGCAGCCGTGGCCGTTTCCGGCATCGCTGATGATCGGCTTTATCGCGCGCGCAACCACCAGCGAAATTCGCCTCGGTGCGGAAATCTGCGAGGCGCGCTGGTTCAGCGCGCAGCAATTGGCGGAGAATTGGCGCAGCCAGCAGATCAAGCTGTCGCCACGGCTGTCGATCTCGCGCCATTTGATCGAGCTTTGGTACCAGCAGCAGACCGGCGAAAAATTATCGTGAGCTGGCTGCAGGGCTACGCGTTGTGGTTAAGGAACCTCTGAACAAGTTCGGAGCCTAGATTGCCCCCTGAGTCAGGGGGCGAAAAACCGCAGGTTTTTGACCAGCTCCGCTGTTGAAAGCCGGGGTGTGGCAAACGGTAAGCTGTATAGCGAAGACAAAGTGGTGACTTATTCAGACTTTCTTAAGTGCTAGCGCATGCAGCTCAGTTCGCTGATCA
>JANMSL010000286.1:0-7403 GCA_031389245.1 Lysobacterales bacterium
CAAGGTCATGCTCACGCAGCAGTCCATCCACCTGTGGCGCAGACATACCGGCCGCCATCGCCTCGGATTGCGAGGCAAAGAAGCGTACCGAGACCTGTTCAACGGGCCGCAAGTCCATGCCCCGTCGAAATTCCGCGTGTCGATGCAATGGCCACTGCGCATGTTCATCCAGTAACAGGTTGCGTTTCCCGGCCAGCAGCGGCAACGCGAGATTGAACATCTGGCCAGCAGTTGTCGCCGCGCGCGCCCCGATCAGTAGATCGAGCGGCTGCACAAGATGCGCGTCCGCACCCGCCAGTTTCCTGATGCGTGTGTGCCATTCAACGGCATCGATCAGCCGGGTTGGGCAACCAGCCACGTTACCGAGCACATCGAGTTGCGTCTTGTGTTGTGCGCGAGTTCCGGCGCTCGACGCGCTGCTCAATAAGGTGATCTGCGCAATGTGATCACGCCAATCGGGCGTGGCGGCCAGGGACTGCAGCAGACGCGCCGAAGCATCCACTCGATCACCCACGCGCAACAACATCTGCATCGGGGCGGCGCTGGCGCGTTGTGTTCGCGCTTGCATTGCGGCGATGAAATCCTGTTCGGAAATCAGCAGTCGGCGGGAGACCAAGCTATCGATAACGCGCGCGATTCCCTCTGCCGGCGCAGAGGGAATCACTTCACGCACGGCCTGCGTGTGTTCGGCCAGGCTGAGAAAACTGCGGCAGCGATCCAACGCCTGCAACACCTGGTGCGTCATCAGGTGCGTCTGGTCATCGCGCGTGCGGAACACACACTCGCCGCCGCCAAGATCCGCAGCACTGCCAAGAACCGATGCGAACAGTGGCGCGTTTGCTGCTGTTGACGCGCGCGGTGTTGCGTCCATTGAAAAGCTGAATTCCATGCCTGGCTCCGGAACCTTTGTCTATTCGGACCCGGCCGACCAGCGTCGCCACCAGGGACGTGGTGACGGGCGGGACTGGATCTGCTGTAAACGTGTCTCGGCTTCGGCCAGGGCGGAGCGCGTATTCGCATGCGCTTGTTTTTCTGCCTTAAGGTCGCTATCCGCTTGTTGCAGGACGGCGCCGGCCTGCATGTTTTTGCGGATTTCGTGCTCGTAATGTCGGTATACAGTTTCTTCGGCATCACCGAACAGGTCGATTTCGGCCAGTTCAGGCAGGGCCTGGGCGCTTTGCGTGCATACGGCGACGTAGTACATCGGCGCGTACTCGGCGTGATCGCTGATTTTGGACGCATCACCCGTAGCGGTGTGCACGCTTGCTGTGAGCTTCGCTGCGGAGATCAATTGTTCGCGCCAGATGGCAGACTGGAATAGCAGCTTTTGCCCATACAGCCGCACCTGACTGAAGTGTCGCCCGAGCAGCGCCAGCAATTCGTCGCGGTACAACTCGCGTACGTGGAATTCATTCTGAAATCCGCGCAGGTCGCTGTAGGAGCGTTTGTCCGGCGAGGAAATGACCAGCACCCCGTCGTCGCGCAGCACTCGGGCAAACCCGGCGATCAACGATTCCTGGTCTTGGAGATGCTCCAGCGTTTCAAATGAAGTGACGACGTCCAGTGATTGGTCCGCCCACGGCAGCTTGCAGGCGTCGCCCTGCTCGAATTGCAGGTTGGATTGTGCGGCGTAGCGGGTGCGGGCATGCTCGATCGCTTCCGCGCTGATGTCCAGGCCGTGTACAGAAGCAGCGCTCTGCGCCATCAACATGGCGCCATACCCCTCGCCGCAGGCAACGTCGGCGACGCGCCGTCCCGCCACCATCGCGCGCACAAAAGCGTAGCGGTGATAGTGCTCATACCACATCTCACGCAGGCACTCGGGCGTAAAACGTTCGCCGGTAAACGGCAGGCTGCTCAACGCGGATTTCTCAAGGGTTGTCGCTCATGACGTGTGTGCAAGGCAGTGTGGCTCGGGGCGGGTGGATCAATGCGGGTGCGCAAAAAGCCGGCGCAGGTTTCGAACTCGGTGGTCGCAATTCAGACGCCGGTCAACACACCGCCAACTGCGCCAGCGCTGCTGCCCGGATCGGCGCAAGCGGGTCGGCGCGAATGAACTCCGCAACTTGAGTATTGTAGCGAGGGTAACGAGCGTTGAGTCGCACCAAGGCTTCACCACCGGGACGTTCGCCGGTCGAAGCGAACGACGCACCGCCGCGATGCACGACGAAGGCGGTGTCGCACAACACATTGCGCCAACCGTGGGCAGCGGCTCTGCAGCAAAAGTCGTTCTCCTCTCCGTAACCGCGTCCGAAAGTCGCTGCATCGAAGTCGCCCAGCTCGTCCAGCGCTCGGCGCCGTATATACATGCAGAAGCCGACGGCGGTGGGCAGGTCCGGATAGCACGCGGCCGCTGTCGAGAAGGTTCGAGCCCACAATTCTGCATCTATCGGCTCCGCGTTGGGCGTGCAGAACTCCGGAAACGAGCAAATCTCGGCGTTGTTGGAGAACGGCGTCACGGTCGCAATACGAGCGTCGCTGTCGGCAGCCTCCAGCAATCGATCGAGCCAGCCGGTGGTGACCACAGTGTCGGAATTCAACAGCACGACGTCTCCCGAAGAGAGGGCCATGCCGCGATTGACCGTGCGAACAAAGCCTAAATTGAAGTCGTTGCGTTCGGACAGCACCGGAAATATTGCCGAGCGCTGGAAGTCATCAATCAGTGTTGCGATGCGCGGCTCGGTGGACGCGTCATCGATCAAAAAGACTCGATCGTTCGGGCCAAGCGTGCGTCTCAAAGCAGACAGCGCATCCTCAAGCAGCGCTGCCGCGTTGTAGATCGGTACGATAATGTCTGGGCGACCGGGTTGCGCGCTCATTGAGGCCCCCACCGATGCGATAGACGAACCAGGCCCAGTTCGCGACTCTGGCCACGAACCGTGATCACACGCTCCAGAGTGTCGAACAGGCGCACTGCCTCCGGATCCAGCGCATGCACAGCAAGCAGATAGCTTCCGGGCAGCAACGGTAGCGCATCGAAATGCAGTTGCCATTGGTACGATTCTTCGGAGATACGTAGCGGCTTCGCGCCTTCCATCTCCGAGGTCAATCCATACACAGCGGTGCCGTCACTACGCTTGACGCCTACAGCAAGCACGGGCGTGCGCCCGTCGCGAGCCCGCAAGGTGATTTCTGCGACCAGCGGTCGGTCACGCCCGAGCAGCAGTGGTGCGGTCCCGGCATCACCGTTGACGCGCAATTCGGTGATCGCATAGTCACCTGCCGCGGAACGCTCTCGACCGGCCTCGGTCAGTTCGCGCGATTTACGTTCATGCCAGGCAAGGTAGTCTTGCGTGACATCGAACACATCGCCCAGCTGGTGGATGCGCCCCTCGTGCAACCAGCACGCGTGTCGGCACAACTTCTGAATGTGGTACATGCTGTGGCTCACCAGCAACAGGGTGCCGCCTTCAGCCAGAAAGTTTTCGATCCACTGCACACATTTTTTCTGGAAGGTTTCATCGCCGACCGCAAGCACTTCGTCAGTGATCAGCAGATCCGGTTTGATCGCAGCGACCACCGCGAAGCCGAGCCGCACCACCATACCCGAAGAATAGTTTTTTACCGGCTCGTCAATGTGACGCCCGATGTCGGCAAACGCGATGATGCCATCGATGTTGGCATCGATATCCGCGCTGCTCATTCCCAGCAGTGCAGCATTGAGCCGGATGTTGTCGCGGCCGGTGTATTCCGGATGGAACCCGGCACCCAACTCGAGCAAGGGTGCGATACGTCCACGGACCTCGACAGTTCCGGCGCTGGCGGTCAGGACGCCGGTGATCACCTTGAGCAGAGTCGACTTGCCGGCGCCATTGACGCCAATCAATCCCAGTGATTCGCCACGCAAAACTTCCAGGTTGATGTCTTCAAGCACCACCGATTGGTGCTCGGGCTGTCGGCCGGTCAACAGATGCAGCAATGCGCGCAATCGATCGGCGCTGCGAAAAACGCGTGGGAACGCCTTGCTGACTTTGTGCAGACGCACCAGAGATTCACGGCGCTCGGGCGTCGTGTGCTCGGGCATGGACGCGGGCGTGACCTCAGTCACAGGTAGTCCTCGAAATGCGGTTGTGCGCGATGAAACACATATGCACCACTGACCAACGCGAACACGCTCCACGCGCAGGCTTCGACGATGCTGCTGGTGGAAGGCGCGGGCAAACCCAGCAGGACCGCGCGAATCAACTCGATCCAGCCCATCATCGGATTGTGCGCGAGCAGGCTAGCCAGAGGTGCCGAAAGTGTAGCGACGTGAAAAAAGATCGGTGTGATCAGCATCCACAAGGTCAGTATCTGCGGCAACATGGCCGACACATCGCGCAAAAATACGTTGAGCGTCGCCAGCCACCACGCCAGCCCGGTCGCCAAGAGCAGAATTCCCATCAGACAAAGCGCCGTTACCAACAGACCCGATGCTGCGATATCGGTGCCGGTCGCAAACAGTGCCGCGGTCACTGCGATAAACCCGAGCGTGTGCACAGCAAAGCTGCTGATCACCGGCACCAGTACCAACAGATAGCGTGGCAGTGCGATCTTGCCGAGCAGTGCTGAATTCGCAACGATGGCGTTGGTACCGCGGCCAACGGCATCGGCAAAGGCGTACCAGGGCCATAGGCCAAGCGCGAGAAAAGCAACAAAACCGGTCGTCCCCGCGCTAGGCACTTTGACTTTCATCAGCGTCTGGAACACGAAGGCATAAATCAGCAAAGTCAGCGCCGGCCCCAGAAATGCCCACAGCAGCCCGCTCACCGTGCCTAGATAACGATCTTTGATATCACGGCGCACCAACACCCAGGCCAGGGTCGCGGCGGAACTCGATTGAGCGGCAAGGTGCTTCACGGAGATTCAGGACTTTCCAAGCGTAGTGGAGCGCAATGGCTGCACACTGTAACCGTGGCATGGCCCGCAAGGAATCTTATCGTCTTGGCCGGCGAAAAAGAGCTCGTTGTAAGGCTCGGCTGATTCGCACAGATGACCGTTGCAGTCCTTAGTCCGGCGTCGGTTGCGAGCTTGGCTAAAGTAGCCGATGCGCAACAGGAGCGATGTGCCGGGGCGTTAGAGCAACGTGCAAACTCGCAGATCGATTACCGCACCTGATTGGCGTGACCCCAGCCAGAAGGTCAGCCGCATGCGGTAGGAGCGCACCTGGGCGCGAATTGACGATACCGAGTGTTGTCGCGGCCGGGTCCGCTCCTACGGTAGTTACGCACCAGGGTCGATCTGTAGGAGCGCACCCGGGCGCGATTCGTTTCGAATTCGGCGACGTTTGTCGCGGCCAGGTCCGCTCCTACGCTACTCAGGTGCCGCGGGCGGCGGCACCAAACAAGGCCGGACGCCTCACGCTATTTTGCCTCGGCAGGCTCAGATGCTGCGGCTGCGGGTGCCAATGATGTTGCTTCCGGCGCTCCACCGTAACGAAACGGCAGCTGCTCCAAAACTTTGGCGTTAGGCTCCATAGTGCGCTGACGCAGACCATCGAGATATGCTCGAAATGTGCTGTCAACGTAGTCTTGCTCGAGCTTGGTTTTGATCTTGACCTTGATATCGTCGAACGCTGGCAGCCGGCCCAACGTGATGGCATCCAGACGGATAAGGTGCCAGCCGAACTCCGACTTCACCGGCGCGGACAACTGTCCGGGCTTAAGCTTGCGTGTCGCGTCGGCGAACGCAGGATCGAGATCCGCCAGCGATACATCTTTCAATATGCCTTGGTTGCGCACCGCGCTGGTGTCATCCGAATACTTCACGGCAAGCGCTTCGAGCTTGGTCGGATCCTTTTGCGCCTGCCTGTAGAGCTTCTGGATCAATTTCTGTGCAGCATCAGAACCGCGTTCGCCTTCGCTGATCAAAAGGTGAACCACCGTGGCTACATCGGGATCCCGGTGCTGTTCCGGATTGGACAGATAACTTTCTTTTGCCAAGTCCGAAAAGTCGGGCGCCTTGATCGCCTGGCGCACGGCTTCGGTCTGATAGCGAGCGAGTGTTCTCTCCGATGCCATCCGCATGTGATTGGCAACGCGGGGTTGCTGATCCAGCTTGGCGGCGCGCGCTTCCTGATTGATTTGCTTCATCAACAGGATTTGGAACAGCATATTCTCAATGCGCTCGGGGCTGCGAATAAAGCCAGCACGATCCTTTTCAGGGACGTCCAACATCCAGGTGTCGATGTCTCCCAGGGTGACTGTGGTTGCGCCCTGTTGGACGACGATGCTGGCCGCGTCCGCGCGCGGCTCAAGCAAACTTGCGGGCGAGGACTCCGCGGCGAACGCCGCTGATGATGCACACGCCAAAACCAGCCCGAGGGCAGCGCTGAGGGCTGCCCCGATGCTTCCAATCGTCATGCTCGATTACCTCGTTTGGACAAACCAGTGACAGCTGGTCGGATTTGAGGTTCCGGTCGCAGGTTCTGGACTGGTGCAGCTGGTCTGCTGGGTGATCGGGTCGAAATACGCCGCGTTCAGATAGTATTTAGTGTTCGCTTGGAGATTGCAGGCAAACGGATCGGTCGTGGTCACGCCCCAAATGAAATTGCCTGCGCCAGAAGTTCCCCAGCGACAAAGCTGGTTGATGGTGCTGCCGGGCAAGTGTTCAAAATCACCAGGACACTCGGAGATACTGACCAGAACCTGGCCGTTGTTGCCCTGCGCCGATGCCGTTTCCAGCGAGCCAAAGCGGTTTGGTGCGCTGGCCGATCCGCCGTAGGTGGCAGCGTTCATGGTTCCGGTGTTGAACTCCAGCGCAACAAACATTCCCGCCCGGATCGCGATGGTGCCGTTGCCGACGCGCGACGGCCATGGATTGTTGATGATGTCGTATTGCAACAGCGACATTGCGCCATTGGGCAGCTCGGAGTTGCCCTGCAACGTACTGTTGTTGTTGGTCATGGAAGTCTGACGGGTCAATCCGTAGCTGGGAGGGAAGTTGCCTGTGCAGCTCTCACCAAGCGGATTGACGTTTACTGTCAGGGCAGTTGACAGGGTGGAACCTCCGGAATTCGTGCAAGTAATCCAGAATACGTAGGCACCTGGCGCGGCGGGGGTGAATGACAGGCCCGGAGTATTCTGCGAGCTGTTGCGCGCGCCAGTCCAGCCAGTTACGTCCGTGCCGACACCACCGAGTGTGGCGGATCCAATGCACGTCTGCGCCCCGCTGGAAATTGAAGCCCACGTGGCAGAAACGGGGTTGCCGATCACAACGGTCAACGGCGAAACGGCTAAGGGCTGACCGCCCGACGAAGCTTGAAATGTTGGAGGAAGCTGTATCGAACCCTGCGGACACCAGCCGTCACCAGCAGTACCGGATGTCGGCTGCGGCCGGACTTCGATATCGCCGCCGCCCACGACCGTACAGCCCTGGCTGGTGGTCAGCGGAATCTGCGTGATGGTTGAACCGTCGCTGTTCTT
>JANMSL010000354.1:0-9140 GCA_031389245.1 Lysobacterales bacterium
TTGAGGTAGCGCAGCGGTTCCGCGGCGTCGGGGTCAAGCGCCGCTGGCAGCGGGCGCAGCAGTTCTTCGGTCACGCGCTGGTTGTCGCGACGCGTTTGCACCGGGTCAGGACGCGGCGGTGTGGCGCGGATATCGACGCGATCAGACTCAATGCGGCGGACCGCTCCGATCGCCTCATGGAACAATGAAGGGTCGTTGTCAGGGCTGGGTGGTGGGCGAGACATTGTCCGAATGTAGCAGTGACAGTGTTTGGCGGCTGGGTGCGTCCGAGGCTGTTGACTGCCACCTGCAACGGCGTAGCGGCTGGTGGATCAGGACTTTGCACTGCCCGTTCGCGGCGGTCGTGGGCTACTGCGAAGTTTGTTGCTGCCACATTCAGTCCTCAACACTGCCGTGACTTCGCTAGAATCCACGCTTTAGGGAATCCGCAAAACATGCACTTACTGGTTTCGAACGACGACGGCGTGGACGCGCCAGGAATACGCATTCTGGCCCAGGCGCTGGCGGCGTTGGGCAAAGTCACCGTAGTGGCCCCGGATCGTGATCGCAGCGGCGCCAGCAATTCGCTGACGCTCGACCAGCCGATTCGCGTGCTGGAGTTGGGCGAGGGACGTTTTCGCGTGGCGGGAACGCCGACCGACTGCGTGCACCTGGCGTTGCTGGGCCTGCTGGATTCGGACCCGGATATTGTCGTCTCCGGAATCAACAATTCCTCGAACCTGGGCGACGACGTCATCTACTCGGGCACCGTAGCCGCTGCAATGGAAGGACGCTATCTGGGTTATCCGGCAGTCGCAGTGTCGCTGTCCAGTCGCGACCACAACGCGGTGAATTACGAAACTGCAGCACGCGCTGCAGTGGCCATCGTGCGCCGACTGGTCAGCGACCCCTTACCCGCAGACACTATTCTCAACGTCAACGTTCCGGATGTGCCGTGGAATGAAGTGGCCGGGTTCGAAGTCACGCGACTGGGTCATCGACATCGTGCGGAAGCCTGTATCCGACAGATTGATCCGCGCGGTCGTCCCATCTGGTGGATCGGACCGGCTGGCGCCGCGCAAGACGATGGGCCGGGCACCGATTTCGACGCGGTGCGCCGCCGCTGCATTTCGATTACCCCAATCCAGGTCGACCTGACGCGTTTTGCCGCTCTGGAAAAGGTATCGCACTGGGTCTCCGGACTGAGCACGCTGCTGACAAGTAGTAGCGCGGAATCGCAATGACCACGATCCGCCGCGACCAACACGGCCTGGGGATGACGTCGCAGCGCGCGCGCGATCGCCTGATCGAGCGACTGCGCGTCGAGGGCATTCGCGACCAGCGCGTGCTTGATGTGATGCGCAATCTACCTCGGCATCTTTTTGTGGACGAAGGACTGGAATCACGTGCTTATGAGGATTCGGCATTGCCGATCGGGCTGGGTCAGACCATTTCCCAGCCGTGGATTGTGGCGCGCATGACCGAGCTGGTGATTGAAGCCAATCCACGCCGCGTATTGGAGATCGGTACCGGTTCCGGATACCAGGCAGCGGTGCTGGCGCATCTGGTCGAGGGTGTATTCAGCGTTGAACGTATCGAGTCACTGCTGCGCATTGCGCGCAAGCGATTCCGTGCCCAGAAACTTGAGAACATCCGTACCCGACATCAAGACGGGCATCTGGGTTGGCCCGAGGAAGGGCCGTTCGACGCCATCATCGCCACCGCTGCAGGCGATGCGGTGGCGCCGGCGCTGCTTGCGCAGTTGGCGCAGGGCGGCGTGCTGGTGGCACCGATCGGCAATGCCAACGAGCAAAAACTGGTGCGTGTACGCAAGACCACAGATGCAGCGGGTCAGCCGGGCTATGAGCAGCAGGTCTACGGTGCTGTGAGCTTTGTGCCGCTGCTACGGGGCATTGTCTGATGGCCTTGTTTGCACCGCTTTACGATCGTGCGATGCGCTGGTCGGCGCATCGAAATGCGCCGCGCTATCTCGCCGTGCTGAGTTTTTGCGAGGCAATTTTCTTTCCGATCATGCCGGAGGTGATGCTGGCACCGATGACCCTGGCGCAGCCCAAGCGCTGGCACTGGTTTGCGTCGATCAGTCTGTTCTGGTCGATGCTTGGCGCGCTCGCCGGTTACGCGATTGGGCATTGGGCAATTGATCTGATTACCCCGTGGCTGGTTGATCTGGGTTATGGCGAGCGCTTCGAGCAGATCAAGCAAGTGGCGCGCGACGAGGGCTTCTGGTTGCTGCTGATCGGCGGATTTACACCGGTTCCATTCAAGTTGCTGACCCTTGCCTCGGGGGCCGTGTCGATGCCGTTACTGCCGTTCATCGCAGGTGCGTTGATCGGGCGCGGTAAGCGCGTCTATCTGGTGACGGGTGCGATCCGTCTGGGTGGACCCAAAGCGGAGGCGTGGTTGCGACGCAATGTCGAACGTGTCGGTCTCGCGTTTCTGGTGCTGTTGATCCTGGTAGTGGTGGCGTTCAAATTCTGGCCACGGGGCTGAGCGACAATGCGGCCATGAACACTAACCTGCTTCGGCCCGAGTGTGCCGGCTTGAACGAATGTATTGTGACTGGCAAAGGTGAGGGCTCGCCCCCGAGCGTTCGGCACGAATCGCTAGCGCGACCTTTGGTGTTCGCAAGGTTGGCCACAGATTGGTTGTGTCGACGAATGCTGCTCGCCCATCGATTTTTTCAAGTTGCTGCGTTGCTGGTGAGTTGTATCGGTGTGCTGGTGTTCGCCAGCGGATGCGGCGTGTCGCCGCGGGTTCGCGTGCAGGCGATGTCCGACGCTTCAGCGCCGATGCGCAAGCCGTCATCCGACGCGGCACGGTCGGTGCCAGCGATTGCGCCGCACCGAGTGGTCAAAGGCGACACACTTTATTCCGTCGCCTTCCGCACCGGGCTGGATGTGCGCGATCTGATTGTCTGGAACCAGATTGTCGCGCCCTACACCATTTATCCTGGTCAACTGCTGCGCTTGCAGCCGAGGCCGAGCGTGTCGTCGTCGGCAAGTTTGACGACGGGCGCGCGCGCCATCGCGGCGCCGCCAATCGCTCCGACAAACTCAGCGGTGACGGCTGCGATACCAAATGCAAACGTGCGCCCGACACCACTGGGTGCGCAGGCGGTGATCGACCAGTCGCAACCGGCGCCGGTCGAAGCGCTTGACGCATCGCCTGGCAATGCACCGACAGCTGCGAACACGGTGGTCCGGCCACTCGCCGCGTCAGACTCGAGCGTGTCATCGATGGCGCCGCGTCAGCCCGGGTCGCTTCTTGCCGCCATCGCCGCGCCTCCTCAGTCGACGCCGGCTGCAGGCCCGCGTGCCTCACCTGGATTCAATGGCGCCCCGCCAGCGATGAGGGCACCGCCCGCAGCAGCGCCCTCTGCGCCGCCGCCGGCTGCTGCGCTGGTGACGTCTGCCAACACCGCTGCGGCGATGATTGACCGCGCCGCACCCAGCCAGAGTCGCGAGGGAATTCAATGGCGCTGGCCGAGTTCCGGCGCTTTGCTCGGCAAGTTTGTCGCGGGTGATCCGACCCAACAGGGCATCGACATCGGGGGTTCTCTGGGACAACCCGTGCTTGCAGTGGCTGCTGGCGAAGTGGTCTACAGTGGCAACGGTCTGCTCGGCTATGGCGAGATGATTATTGTGCAGCATTCTCCCGATTACCTCAGCGCATATGGCCACAACCAGCGACGATTGGTGGCCGAAGGCGACATGGTCCAGGCCGGGCAAGTGATTGCGGAAATGGGGCAACGCGGCAGTCAGGTCATGCTGCATTTTGAGGTTCGTCGTCGCGGCAAACCGGTTGATCCGCTCGCCTATCTGCCGCCGCGCTGAGCAAGATTGCGATGTCCATCAAACCAAAATCAGACCTGTCGCCCGAAGAGTTGCTGCTTCTGCTCGGCGATGTATCGCGCGAGCCGGATCGCGCGCAGCGTGATTCCACCACTGCCTACTTGAATGAGATCGGACTCATTCCGCTGCTCAGTGCGGCACAGGAAGTGGCTACCGCGCGTGCGCTGCGCGCTGGCGATGCAGGCGCGCGCGATCGCTTGATCGTATCGAATCTACGCCTTGTAGTGAGTGCTGCACGCCACTACGGTGGTCGCGGGTTACCGTTGCTGGAACTGGTCGCAGAGGGAAATCTCGGACTGATTCGTGCGGTGGAAAAGTTCGATCCCGAACGCGGCTTCCGTTTTTCCACCTACGCTATGTGGTGGATTCGGCAGGCGATTGAATTTGCCCTGATGCGAACGCGCGCGGTGCGCGTGCCGGTGCATGTGCTGCGCGAGTTGGCGACGCTGCTGCGGGCAAGTCGCGCGCTTGCTGGCGACGGACGGCCTGCAACCCTGGACCAGTTGGCCCGACACCTGGGCAAACCAGTGGACGAAATCGCGCGGCTCTACCGGCTCAATGAGCGCGTCGAATCGCTCGATGCCACGCGCTCCGAAGAAGACGATCGACTGTTGGGAGAGATGATCGCTGCGGAGTCGGATGATCCCGCCGTGGCCATCGACGAGGCGCCGCCGGAGCATCGCCTCGAGGAGTGGTTGAGCACACTGAACGCGCGACAGCGCGAGGTCATTGAGCGCCGCTTCGGGCTCAACGATCATGGCGCTCAGTCTCTGGCTGAGGTGGCCGAAGTGTTGGGCGTATCGCGCGAACGAGTGCGCCAGATTGAAGTGGGGGCACTGCAGCGGCTGCGTAAATTCAGCGGTTGCTGAAACGCAACGGGCCGCTCATGCAGCCCGTTGCCAGACGAGTCGAGTGTGATCACTGCACCAGGAATTCGGCGCGGCATCCACGATCAACCCAGATCGCATCGCGGTCGTAACCCCAGGTGTACCCCTCGGTGCACTCGCTGCGACTGATTTGACGATTGAGTTCCACACCGTGTGTCGTGTTGGCAGGGCAATAGGCTCGCTGGCGCCCGACCGATTCACACAGAATCAGGCGAGGTTGCGGTACATACACGATGGCAAATTCGCCACGGCAGCCGTTACTCACCCAGATGCCGCGGCGGTCATAACCCCAGGATTGGTCAAGCACACAGGGTGCCTTGCTGATCCTACGTGTCAGATCGACGCGGGAAGCGCCGATCTCAGCCGGGCAGAATTGCTGGCGTCCGCCTTCAGAGCGGCAGGTGATCGTGCCTAAATACTGACCCGTGCCCGGGCCCGCGCCTCCATGTGGCGGCAGATTCGGCTGATAGCCTCCGGTTCCGCGCAGCAGTTCAAATTCAGCCCGACAACCGTGATCAACCCAGACGCCATGATTGTCGTAGCCCCAGCTCTGTCCCTGAACGCATTCGCTTCGACTGATCTGACGCACCAGCGCAACGCCACCGCGCGTGCCCACCGCACAATGCGCGCGACGGCCATCGCGCGATTCGCAGACGAAAACTTCGCCTTGATGGTCGGGTCTGGGCAAGGGGGTCGAACTGCCACCGCCGCGACCGATTTCAAATTCTGCCCGGCATCCACCGCTGATCCAGATGCCATCGTTCTCGTAGCCAAACGTGCGCCCTTCGAAGCAGCGATTGCGCGAGATCTCGCGCACCAGGCGCACGCCGCGTTGGGTGTCGGCACGACAAAAACTTTCCTGATTGTTCGGTGACTCGCAAACAATCAGGGCGTAGGTGGTCCGTTTGGCAACCGGCTCGGCGAACAACGCCGAAACCGGCAGCAGCGCAGTACAGCCGACCAGAAGCGCAGCGACCAGGTGTTTCATCCGCGAACCTCCTTGCGATGGGTGACTGATTGTGCGCCGAGTTTGCCCAAGCATCAATGTGATCAATAAAGAGAAAATCAGGGAAATCCCGATTAATGTTGCAGAAAGCGGGTGAGGCCAAGGACGTCATCAGCAGGTCGCAGCGTGCGGTTCACAAAAACGGGCTCGCAGTCACTCCGTAGGCGTGCCCAGTTCAATCTCGTCCATGCCGACGTATTGGTTGATGGCATGCACGCAGGCATCAACTGCTGGCGTCAGCATGGGTGAAAACAATTGCTCGCGGTCGATGCGCTCCATCCAGCCAAAGATGCTATGGCGTAACTGTTCCGTGGTGCGCGCGTTGGCCAGAGTGTCATCAAGAATGCGCCGAAATTCGCTTGGTGTGGGATTCGCGGCGATCGCGTCGAACAGGCCGGCGAATGCAGCAAGCAACGCACGCGCATCCTGACCCAGGCCGTAGTCTTCAGGGCGATAATCAAAGCGGCCGCCTGACGCGTCGGCCCAAATGCGGTAGGACAAATGCGCGAGCGAATGGTAGATCGCCTGTTCCGAGATCAGTACCAGCAACAGATGACGCTGGTTGGCTCGCACCGAGGCGTTGGCCGTATTCCACTCACAAGTCTGCACGAACTGGAACAGGCGCAGCTGCTCGCGAAAATCGGCGGCCTGCAACTGATCCAGAATCAGCACACAGCGTTCGGCCTCGCTGAATGCGCAAGCCTCCAGCACCACGCGCTCGAACTGGCTGAGCGCTGGCTCGTTGCTGCTGATCGTGTCCTCGCCTGGTGTGACCTGAACCGGCGCCGGCGGCGGCTCGGGCATGGAGAAGTCCAGGTAGAGAATGCGCGGGTAGGCCAGGGCATTGGCCAGCGCGCTACCCAGTGCAGTTTTGCGACGCCCCGATTCGCCCGCAATCTGCAGACACCGCAGATGATCGATGCGTGCCTGGAATAGCGAACGAACTTGGAACTCATAGTCGTCGTTCGACTCGAAGCCATGTTCGGCGAGTTGTTGGCGAAGTCCCATGGGTTTTTGCTCTGTAGAGCGGGATAACCCCGCTGCGCCTGGTTCGATTCCGGTATCGCAGAGCGCGGCTGACGCCGCGCTCTTGCTCAAATCAATCAACGATCGACCGCAGCGCAGCTAGCCCCACCTTACTTCAAGCTGCAGCTTGGATTGGCGCCTCAACGATACGCGGTCCTTCAATCAGGGCCTGACGTACGCCCCTGATGATCAGATCGACTTCGGCCGAGGTGATCTCAAAATGCGGCGTGAAGCGCAGCGAATTGACACCGCCATGGATCACCCCATAACCACGCTCTCGCATGAATTCTTCGGTGCTGCCGGCGCCAAAGCACTTGAATTGCTTGCCAAGCTCACACGAGAACAGCAGTCCGGTGCCTTGCACGCCGGTAATCATGCCCGCCGGCAATTCCTTGCTGAGTGCGTTGAGCTTGTCGAGAAATTCCTGTCCACGCTGGCGGATATTGGCGCGAATCTGCGGCGTCAGGTCAGTCAACACCGCGCAGGCAACATCCATCGCTCGCGGATTGGTGGTCATCGTGTTGCCGTAGACGCCCTTGCGGTAAAGCCCGGCCGCGCGCTCGTTGACCGCCAGCACCGAAAGCGGGTACTGGCCGGCATTCAGCGCTTTGGAATAAGTTTCCATGTCCGGCGCTTCCATGCCTTCGTAGCCGGGATAGTCGATGACCGAAAGCACGCCATGCGCGCGCAGGCCAGCTTGGATGGAATCAATCAGCAACAGTGCACCGTGGGCGCGAGTTAGTTCGCGCGCCACTGCATAGAACGCTGGCGGCACAGCACGTCCGGGGTCGCCCTCACCCATGACCGGTTCCAGGAACAACGCCTCAATGAACCAGCCGTTGGCGTCTGCATCGGCAAACGCCTTGCGCAGTTGCTCGATGGAATACGGCTCGACGGTAATCAGACTGTCTTCGTTGCGAAAGCTCGCCAGATGCTGGGCATAAGCCTTGCGGCTGGAATCGGAATAAATAGAAGGGCGCTCGGTGCGGCCGTGGAAAGCGCCTTTCATCGCCATGCGTTTGATCGTGCGGCCGGCATATCGGCCACCCGGATCCGTCATCAGCTTGGCGTTGACGTCGGCGATGCGGCAGGCGAGTGACACCGATTCGGAGCCCGAATTAAGGCAAAGAAACTTGGTGTACGGACAGCCGCCGCGGGTGTGCCCGAGTTCGGCGCGCAATGCGCGCGTCAGGCGAAGTTGGCCAAGGTTGGGTGTCATCACGTTGGCCATCACCTGTGGACGGCTCATCGCCGCCAGCACGCCCTCGGGCGTGTGTCCGAAGCCCAGCATGCCGTAGCCACCAGAGTCATGAACAACTCCGCCTTTCAGGGTGATCACCCATGGGCCGCGCCCGGCCAGGGCCACGTAGGGATTGATCGCGTCTTCCGAATAGAAATTGATGAAGCCTTCCTGCATGAGCTGAATCTGCGCGGACTCGTCGAGCGCAAGCAGTTCGGGCATCTCTGATTGCAGCGCTACAAAAGCCGCATGCGCCGCGTCAATGGCCGCCACCAGTTGGGTGTCGTGGCTCAGAAACTGCGAAATCGTGGCATCGTCGAGTCCGGCCGTGCGAATCTGCCCGCCGCTCTGGCGCATGGTCTGAAGTTTTTGCAGTGCGTTCATTGTGGTCTCCCGCCGGATCTTCAATCAGGCTTTTAAATCAGTGGCTTGGAATATTTGTACATGCTAGCAGTGCGAATCGGCAGCCGTAACCCCTCAGCGTTTGACATTTGTCATGACAGCCGCTTGACGCTGCCAACTGAGGGTGGCGCCCCGTCTTGGGTAAGGTGATTCTGTGGTGCGCGCAGACGCCGTTCCACGTTGACCTGCAGGAGTGCTGAAGTGTTAGATCATGCCAATGCGCGTCGCGACCTGCGGCCAAATCTTCGACATATTAATTTACTGTTGGACTTGGGCCTGTTGCTGGTGCTGATTCCCGTCTGCTACCGGTTTTCCTCAGCGGAAATCGACTCCTCATTTGTGCTCGCCGGCCCGGAGTTGGCCGCGATCTTGTGCGCATTCGGCGTTAGTCTTGCGTTCTTGCGGGCTAATTCATTGCGCCGGGCGGTTTCATGAGCAATCGCGTATTTTCGTTTTCCATTCGGGGCCGTTTTCGCCTGCTCGAAAGCTGGCTGCGGCAGCGACTGCTGCCACCCGTTCTGGCGCCTGGGGCGATGCCGTTTTTCTCGCTCAGCTATCTGGTGATGCTGTTTCTGCCGCTGCTGCTTGGCCCCAAGGCCACCTTTTTTTGGGGGCCGACGCTGGCTTCAGTTGCGTTGTTTTTGCCTGTGTATTTCCATTTTTACTGGGCACGCGGCTGGCGTCGGATCGGCGCTCTGGTGCTGATGTCGATGCTCGGCGTGGCGCTG
>JANMSL010000438.1:0-7996 GCA_031389245.1 Lysobacterales bacterium
ATTGCGGCGCGGTTTGATGATGGGTTCTCCCCGTTTAGGGTGCGGCGAAGTTGGACTGCAGAATGACTTGAGCACGATCAGCGGCCACGCTGCGCGCCGAGATGCGATAGCGCGGCGACAGGCACAGAGGATTGACCGGTACCTCCTGGTCGCAGGCGGGCCACTTCGGAGCCATGCCTAAATTTTCAATAAAGAACTGTGGTTGGACGGCAGCGCCGCCACCGAGCGCGACCGCGGCATTGACCCACCCATTGAACGAGGCATCAGTCCAACGGTCGGCAGTGACGCCGACCGGCGCTGCACACAGCCCGTCCAAACAGCCAGCGCCCGGAAACACCGGGCGCGCAGCGGCAATGGCTTCGCCCTCGCGTAGCGCCGCTTCGGCGGATTGGAAGCCCAGGCTGCGGTCGAGAAGATTGGCGCTCATGCGCTCTTCGAGCACGGTGCCACGCAGATTGGCGAGTCCAAGCAGCGTCATGATCACGAGCAGGACCATCACGATCAGCAGGGCGACGCCGCGTGGTCGCCGAGCGAACATCTGTTGAGTGATCGGTGCGAAGTTCATGAGCTTCGGTTCCGCAGTGTGACCACATAGTTGACTTGGCGGGTCAATGCACCGCCATCGGTGGCGAGGTTAGCCTCACCCTGGGCCTGACCAGCCAGCGTAAGCGTGATGTTGGTGGCGATCACGTCGCGCCAGCGCGCCGGCGGGATCGCGCTCGCCGGCACATAGCCAAGCGCGCTCGGCAGCAGATAGGTGATCTGCATACCGGTCACGCCCTCGGCAACTTCTTCGCTTACCACGACACCGCCGCGCAGCACGCTGCGAAACAGGGCGCGACCATTGGCACCGTTGCCGCCGACGCGGCCGTTGTCGCCGATGTACCAGCGCGAGGCGCTCAACCGGGCGAGAGTGGAATTGGGGCCATAGGCCTTGGGCGTGCCATTCACGCTCGAACAGTCGGTGGGCAGCCCCAGTCCCTTGCTGCAATTGCCGATGGTCCCGGTACCGGTGTTGTGCACGACGGTGGCGTTGGTGGCGCTTGGCCCGGTCATCTGGAAGATCGAGGCCTGGCGGAAATCGCAGACCATCAGCACGTCATCTGCGGTGAAGGGATGGTTGGCGGTGTTCAGTTGAAACGATGCCGCGGTCGGATTGTGCGCAACCACCGAGATACCGGTGCCGGCAGCGGACTTGAGTTCAATCGCATCGGTTCCCACGACGCGGCTACCCAATCCTGTCGCGGGTGGCGCCGGGGCAGTCAATGCGACCGCATCGTCAAAGCCCAGCAAGCCATTGGCCCAATCGCTTGTCCATGCGGCCGCGGCGTTGTTGAGCACGTTGGCGGGTGCCGGTAGATTGCGGCCGCAGGGGTTACCTCCGGCCTCGCGCACTTCACGCGCCATCAGTTCAAAGGCGGTACGCGCGTTTTCCTGGATGCGGCCCAAACTTTCGGTCGCGGCATAGGTGCGCTGATTGGTTGCGAAAATACCGAGTGCGCTACTCACCACCATGAGGCCCAGCACCAGCGACACCATCAGCTCGACCAGCGTGATACCTCGCGCCAGCGCGCGCGCGCGGTAGGCGCGACCGGTGCGGCGGAGAGTCCGATCGTTGATGTTCATAGTTGGCTCACTGTGACGACTTGGTACGGAGAGGCTTCCGCTCCCGGATCATGGGTGCCGCGGCTGTCATCCCATTGCAGGGTAATGGTGCAGACGGTAACGACGCAGTTAATTGCACCATCGGCGCTGGGGCCGTGCGTGTATCCCAAGGATTGCCGCCATTGTGCTAGGTCACTCGCCACGAGCGCATTGCCGCCTGCCGTACCAGCCAGCGCGATGTTGTAGCCGCCGGCGCGCGCCACGGTGAGGTTGGCGCGCATGACATCCAGGATGGAATAGGTTTGAATCACAGCTTGGCTTCGATCCAGCGCGCTGCCGCTGTTGCGCAGGGCGGCCGCCTGTAGGGCGGCAACACCGAGCAGGCCGACGCCGAGAACCAACACCGAGATCATCACTTCGATCAACGAAACGCCCCGCATCTTGCTCGGCGGGCGATTGGGTAGAGTTCGGCTGATATTTCGCATGGCAATCTCCAAAATTCAATTTGGGGGCGCGCTGGCGCAGGTTGGGTCGGTGACGCGAACAATGGCGAAGCGACTGCCCGCAGCGATCGACACCCGGCGTGCGTTCTGAGCCGGATTGGTGGTGGCAACACAGACACCGATGTTCGCCGTCAGCAGGGCACCGGAGCTCACCCGCGCCAAGCCATCGGAGCGGAAGATCACACGGCCGCTAGCGCCAATTGCGGCACTGTTCGTGATCACCAAAGTTGGGGCCACGGTACCGGACCGCAAAATGGTTTCCGCGACATCACGGTTGCCGTCGCGGTTTCTATCGACGAAAGCGATCCAACCCGTCCAACTGGCGCTGCCGCTGCAATTACTGTTGTCAGCACTGGCGCAGACCACCGCTCGGGCGTTGCTGCGGATCGCCTCGCTACGCGCGATCTGCAGCGAGGCCACCAGCTCGTTGGCATGGCTGACCAAGCGACCCGAGTTGATGATGCCCTGGAAATTGGGCACTGCCATGCCGACCAGGATGCCGATGATGGCAATGGTCACCATCAGCTCCACCAGGCTGAATCCGCGCGCGGCTCGGCCCGCACAACCCTGCGGGTACTGGCGATGGCTGTTTCGATTGCGCGATGACATGGCGGCACACCTCATAATGATCGGACTCAAATCTGTCTGCACGCTCGGTGCATCGATGCGAAGCGTGAACTGCTCGCGACCCCGATCTCGACACCATGTCCAGATGCTGGGCGCCAATAGCGCAGAGGTCCATACGTACAAACTCGTACCTAGCGCGCAACCAAGACCGCATTCGGGTTGTCGATCATGTTGCCGATATCGCCAAGCACCAAGTGCGCACTAAAACGCGCGACGCTCGCTTGGTGATCGCGCTCCATCGTGAGCGTGCTGGCGACTGGGACATCGATGATGTAGCAAAAGCCCGTTTATTGAGGCAAAAACCGTCCACCAGGTAGTGTGCGGTGCACACGGGGTACTGGCGATGGCGGTCGTGCGGCGACGTGGTTGCGCTGCTCTGAAGACTGACTCGCGACCAATTCACTGCTGGGGTACAGAGCGGTACGTTTTGATTCACCTGAAGACGTAAACCTTTGATTCACCTCCGCTGGGCAACCGCGGCGTGTCACCTTTTGAGGCAATTGTGCCAAGTGGCTTATGTACCAGTGAATTGGCCGCATACGGCTGACCAGTACAACGACTTACGACGACGGCGCGTCCACTTCGTCGAGACGTAAACTATTGATTCGGGCAAGCTAGTACAGACACCCAGAAATTTCGAAACATGAAAACGTGCCTTCGCTCGTGTGGCGTCGCTGCAAACCGCGCCATGGCCGCCAGCCTTGCATTCAATCCGTGCCTAGCTACAGCAAAGAATCCATCGCTTTCATTATGTTGAGATGCTTCTGGGTTGTGGTACTAGGCGTGTGAGCGTAGTGAACGCGCGCCTTGCGCTCTAGACCTTCAATCGTCGTTTTTTTAAAGGAGCATCGCCGAAGTGCGCGCCTGGACACGCCAGCAGAAGCATTTTCACGTGCCGCTGCGTCTGGAATTCCAGAGCGACGAAAAACGCGGCCGCACCGGGCTTGCGCTGGTCTGTTCGGATCGCCCCGGATTCTGCTTCCGTAGCAGCGCGTCTCGACCCGTACGGCCTTCTATTTCGCTCTCCCGCACATTCCCGTGCTGCGCGTTGTCGTTTCCGTGAGCGTCCTGCGTACTACTCACTGCGGCGGGCCTACGCGACGGAAATGCTGCGCTGGTGTCGCGTTCATGCCCCCGATCGCTGCCCACTACGGAGACCCTCATGACGCTCAAAAACACAATCGATGGGAAGATCGGCGCGTTGCGCGCGATCGTCGCATTGTCCATGTCCATCACCGTCGCCTTTCCTGCGCAGGCGCAGAACTTTGAATCCTTTTACGGAGAGGTCAGCAGCCGCGATCGCGGTGAGGACGTCAAGTCTGTGGGTCAGTGTCCTGGCGGCGGCAGCATAGTCGTCGGCACCCGTTCGCTTGGATTCATTGGTAGCGAAGCTCTGGTGACGCGCGTCGACGACTTTGGCGTCGAACTGTGGCAACAGAGTTATCGCATCGGTGATGCAGCCTTTTCAACTGCTCACGCTGTGGTTGAGTATCGCAATGGCAGTGGCTTTGCACTGACCGGCAGCGTTACGCTTTCCGGCGGTTACATTTATGTCCTGCGCCTCACCTGCGAGGGCAAGCGCGTGTGGAGCAAAATCCTCGACAACCAGGCGAACAATCATCGCGCGATTGGCTACGATATTCTTGAACTGCCCAACACCACTGCGGCGCAAAACCAGGGCGATCTGATCGTCATCGGTGATGAGCGTCTGCCCGTCGCTGGCGGTACCACGCACGGGCGAGTTGCCCGGATCGATCCGGCAGGAAACGTTGTCTTCGACAATGCTTATATTCAGCCGAGCAATATCCCTGGGCTGCGCTTCCGTGCGGTGACCCTGGCGCGGGCCATTTCGGGCAATCCACCGTTTGATCTGGTCATCGCCGGTTCTGCCGGAGGCGATTATCCAGACTGGAATTTCGATCGCCGCGGACTGATGTTTCGCGTACGCTTCGATGGCATACCGGGATGCAACGCCATACTCGGCAGCAACGACACCCCCAGCCACGATTATTTCGGTGTGACGTCAGTAACCGCAGTCGGTTTTTTCAACGGTCACACCATCCTGGTCGGCGCCACTACGCCCGGGCCCGCTGGCGTTGCGCAGCAGGGGTACATCACGCGCTTCCAACCGGGCAATTGTGTTCCGTTGATGCAATCGCATTGGCCATTCCCCGGTGAAAGCGCAGAAGCACTCGATGCGATCGAATTTCCCAGCCCGATTGCCGGCAGCCCAATGCGCTTCGCAGTCACCGGCACGGTACGCGGTGCGATGAATACCAGCGATGGGTTCGTCGCCTGGGCCAACGTCGGCAACCTTGCGCCGTTCATGCCAACGCAACGCTTCGGCACGCAACAGTCGGGTGTCGAAGCGCTACGCGCCATGGACCGAAAGAACAATCGACTCGTGCTCGCCGGCAATACCGACCGCGATTGGGAGCTCACTGGGGACCCACGCGATGTGTACCTGGTGCAGACCGATCCGATATTGCTGCGCAGCCAATGCTCCCTGCCTTGGACCG
Organism: Lysobacterales bacterium; assembly: GCA_031389245.1. Taxonomy (GTDB): domain Bacteria; phylum Pseudomonadota; class Gammaproteobacteria; order Xanthomonadales; family Ahniellaceae; genus 0-14-3-00-62-12. The sequence continues at coordinate 5,255 of JANMSL010000438.1, forward strand.
TGCTCGCCAACTCAGTGAATCACCCGGATGAGCACTTCGTTCCCGACGTTGTGCCGTTGGGTCGAGGCAGCGCAGTTGAAACGCCGGTCAGCTTGAGATCCGATGCCGGCTACTGCTGCGTCCTGGATTTGGACTGATCACTGGCCGAAGGGTGGGTTGACCAGCTCCGCTGTTGAGAGCCACCCACCCTTCGCCTTGTCGCTCTACGCCGATGCAAACCACCGCCGGTGATTTCACCGCGTCCGAATCGGCTCAATGTCAATCACTGCCTTCACGTTCGACCACCAGGATGCGCGCTTCTCCGCACGGATGGGCGACGTGTTCGCAGCCGACCTCGGCGAAGAAAATATCACCCACCTCGAGGGTGACCACGTGCTCGATTCCCAACTCGCGATAGTGCATGTCGACCGTGCCATCGAGCACGGCAAACACCTCTTCGCCATCATTCACGTGCCATTTGTAGGGCTGATCGGTCCAGTGCAGTCGTACCGTCGTGCCATTCATCGCGGCGATGTCGGTCGCGCCCCAGGCTCGAATGGACTTGAATTGTTTGCTGCGGATAACTTTCATCGGGATGTTCCTGGAATGTTTCAAGTCGATTGCGAAACTTGAGGATCCCGACAATTTTGGACCGCTTGCATCGGCCAACTGAATGTCGGCACGTTGCAAATCCCGAGTCCGGACTCACATCGATGACGCCTCGATCTTTCCCAGTAGCCACTGCAGCCCCGCCAGATGTTGTTGATCATGGCTGCACAGATAATGCACCAGGCTGCGCAAAGTTACGGCACCGTAGCCTTCAAAGTCCGCCGTGCGATTGAACTGCTCGGTGCTGAGCCCGGCGATGAGAGCGATCGTTTCGACCCGCGCCACTCTAAAACAATCCAGCGCCGCCGTTGCGTCTTGTGTGCCGTAGTGCCGTGCTTGGGCAATTGCTTCGCTGTCAATTGACGGCAGTGTCGGATTGATCTCCTGCAAAGTTCGACGAAAGCGCATTTGATAGCCTTCGACCTCGATGTCGCGCACATGGCATACCTGCTCGATTGCCGTGAATGCTTCGCTGGGGACCCCGTCCCAGGATGTCGGTGCCCAATGCTTGAACGCCGCAGGAATGGCGGCGTAGTGCGCAGCCAACTGCTGCGGAAAATTCACCAATGCGTTCAGCGTTGTCTCGTTCATTGCAATCCAGCCAGGGTGGGCCGGGATGACCCAACGATCGAAGTTGTTCCGATGCAACGCACCTGCATTAAGCCCCGCCAGCACAACCTTGTGGCTTGTACACGCGCACCGTCGATGCCGGATGCTGGATCAGCTTGGTGGCGGGCCGCCGTGGCCGCGTCGAAAATTCGCCACCGCAGTTTGGACAGACACCGCCGAGTTTCGTTTCCACACAGCGCGCACAAAATGTGCACTCGAAGGTACAGATTCTCGCCTGGGTCGAGTCCGGCGGCAAATCGCAGTTGCAGCATTCGCAGTTCGGGCGGAGTTGCAGCATTTGGTCACCTCGTTCTTATCAGGCCAATATTCGCTCGACTCAGTCAATGCGCAACGATGCGGCCATTGTGGACAATGCTGCCAGTTCTGCCAAGCCTTGGCCAGCTACGCACGACAAGCCAAAGGGCAATCCCGCATTCGAGTCCGCGCGTGGCGCTCTGGACATGCGACGCTACGCCCAGTCGCTGGCGATGCCCGCACACGGCACAGAACATTCGCTCACGGGCCCTGAGCCGCCAAGTTGAAGATAGGCGCATAACCGGCCCAGGTCACAAACACGACCATTGCGATGGCAAGGAAGAGGCCGGAGATAACCGCAGCCGCTGCCCGGTCGTTGGGCTTCGGCCATGCCATGCCAATCACGACGACCAGAACCGGAAGCGCCAGCCACCATCGATAAGTGGCCAGCAGCAGGCGCGTGGCTGGTGGAAGTTCCGCACCGAATCCGGCGAACATCTCGGCGAACTGCGGCACCACAAACAGTGCACCAATCGCGGTTGCGGTCGGCAAGATCATGCCGATGGCAAAGAGGATCTGATGATTTCTACTCATGTCTGAACACTCATGCGTTGGCGGCAGGCGCCATATTTCAAGCGATTAACTGGCAAAACTGCCCGGTTGCCGACGATGCACAGTAAAAGCGCACTGAAATCGCCCGGGCAATTATACAATGCGCCCCTTGACCGGAGTCTTCCATGAGTGAACTGCAGGCGATCATTGAGAGTGCGTGGGAGCGCCGCGCGGAATTGTCGATTGAAGAAGTCGACAAGAGCTTGCGGTTTTCGGTGAATGCGGTGTTGGCAGATCTGGAATCGGGCGCGCGGCGCGTGGCTGAGAAGATCGATGGGGCCTGGCAAACGCATCAGTGGATCAAGAAGGCGGTGTTGCTGTCGTTTCGGATCGAGGGCAATCGGGTGATGCAGGGGGCGCCCGCGCCGTTCTACGACAAGGTACCGTTGCGCTATGAGGGCTTTGATGAGCTGGCGTTTCGTGAGGCCGGAGTGCGCGTAGTGCCGGGTGCGATCGTGCGACGCGGTGCGCATATTGCGCGCGATGCGGTATTGATGCCAAGTTTTGTCAATATCGGTGCGCACGTCGGCGCCGGCTCCATGGTGGATACCTGGGCGACTGTGGGTTCGTGCGCGCAGATCGGGGCGCATGTGCACCTTTCCGGCGGCGTCGGTATTGGCGGGGTGCTCGAACCGTTGCAGGCGAATCCGACCATCATCGAAGACGGATGCTTTATTG
>JANMSL010000439.1:0-3749 GCA_031389245.1 Lysobacterales bacterium
CATCACGCCACCACCACTTCCGCCCGCTTGCCCAAGGCGTGTAGCGCCCGTTCCAGCGTGCCCACACGGGTAGCGTGCCGGGGATCGAGGATGCGCCGCGCTTCCTTCTCGTCAAGCTGCATACGCCGCGCAAGATCAGACTTGCTCACCCCCTGCTCGGCCATTGCCAAGTAAATGGCGGCCTTCATGGCTACAGTCACCGGCAACCCGATAAGTTGCTCGTCCTTACGCGACTTGCTCGGCAAGGGGATGACCATGCTGTCGGCGATGCGCATTTCAACGGCTGCCTCTAGCGCGCCTTCTGCGGCTTCGATAGCAGACTCCCAATCATCGCCTTGGGTAATGGCCTCAGGAATATCCCGACAAGTGACGGTAAAGCCGCCGTCGGCTGCGTCGGGCGTGAGTGCAATCGGATAAGCGAAGCGCTGCATGGTTTTCTCCTAGAGCAGGTCTTTCTCGGTCAGACCAAGCTGTTTCAACATTGCGTGATAGGTACCGGTCTTGAGTTCGTCCTTGGGGTTTCTGACGATGGTTCTGGCGTCGCCCATCTTCAGCACGCCAGCGAGCCTTTGCCCATGTCGGCGTGCCATGAACACGCTACGCCGCGTGTCTTGGCAAGCTTTTGAATCCGCTTGATGAACTCACTACCTTTCATGACCCTGACCCATATTGTCGGACATAATTGTCCGCTTCGCAAGTAACATCACGCCGTTTTGCCATGCAGGGGTATCACTTCCCCACCCGTTTCCAGCGCATCGCAGGTATCTGCCCACGCCTGCATCATCTTGCGCCGCTCGGGCAGGTGCTGGCTGCGGGCGTAGGCTGCCACGGTGCTGTCCGTTTCCTTGTGGTCTAGTTGGCGCTCCATGGCTTCACGGCTCCATCCTTGTTCACTCAGGATCGACCGCGCCGAAGCCCGGAAGCCATGCACGCACTGGCGCCCCTGATACCCCATCTTGTTTAGCATCTTGCCGACGGTGTTCTCGGATATGACTTCGGCATCGCCGTAGCCTTTCACCTTGGGAAACAGATAAGGCGTGTGACCGGTCAGGTCTTTTAGTTCATGCAACAGCGCCAACGTCTGAGTGGACAATGGGACGGTGTGCGCAGGCAGGTGCTTGCCGGTCTTCATGCGCTTGGCTGGCACCTTAAATTCCTTGGCCTTCAGGTCGATTTCCTCCCACCTAGCAAAGCGGAATTCCTGAGCGCGCACGAAGGTCAACATGGAGAAATAGGCCGCGTGTCTGGTAACAGGATCGTAGCCGGTAGCCTCTCGCAGGTCGCGCAGGAATGCGCCGAATTCGCGTCGTTCCGTGATAGCCGGACGGTGGCTGACCTCGGGCTTATGCAAGGCGCCGATCAGGTGTGCGGCGGGGTTGTCTTCCGCCCTGCCAGTGGCGACGCCGTAGCGGAATATCTGCCCGCACACCTCACGCAAGCGGACGGCAGTATATGCAATGCCGCGATCCTCCACCTTGCGCAGCGCCGCCAGTATTTGCGACGCCTTCACGCTGGCAATGGGCAAGTGTCCCAACTCGGGAAAGATATAGGCTTCCAGCTGGGTCATGGTCTTGTCGGCGGTGGATTGTGTCCACTTTTTCGCCAGCTTCATGGCGTGCCACTCACGCGCGACAACCTCAAATGAATTGGCACTAGCGGCCATATCGGCCTGCTTGCGTTGCTTACGCGCCGCGCCTGGGTCAATATCGTCTGCCAGCAGCGTGCGGGCTTCTGCGAGCTTTTCACGGGCACGGGCAAGGCTCACATCCGGATAAATACCGAGCGCCAGCGTCAAGCGTTTGTCGTTGAACCTGTAATCCATGCGCCAATACTTCCCGGCAGCATTCACCAGCACATACAACCCCTTCCCGTCCCTGAGCTTGTAGGGCTTATCTGTGGGCTTGGCTTTCTTGACAGCTTGGTCGGACAAGGGCATGGCTATTGCCTTTCACGGTTTTGGCGGTATGCGGTTTTTGCGAAGGCGGCATACCGCCACAAGTACCGCCATAACTACCGCCATTCCATGTTATGCCTTGTTACGGTGTGAGGCAATAAAAAACCCGCTATCCATTGCTAGATGCGGGTTTACGTTGTTTGGTGATACCGGATGATGTTGGTAAATGGCGCCCCGAAGACGAATCGAACGTCCGACCTACCCCTTAGGAGGGGGTTGCTCTATCCACTGAGCTACCGGGGCTTATCAATTAAATCAATTTGTTACCTTGATTTGCGTTGATCTTGGTTGGGTTGTGTTGCCTGTTTTTGCGTGATATCCGCTACAAAATCGCTACATAAAAACTTTGTTTACACAGTCAGGCGTTCAAACATTCCACCGCGAGAAAACGGGCAAACTCACCGGCCAGCATTTTACCTTGTCGCCATCAGAAGCGTGAACCCCATATTACGAATCGTTGCGTAGCCAGCTTCTTTCAGCCACGCCCGAATCAAGCGCCCGAATCAAGAAACAGGCTGATTAAAATTCAGCCGCAGGCAACCCCGGATGCGTTGCGCGGCAGTCACTCAACTCCATCATCCTAAAAACCGCAGTTGACCGCTCACTTCTCCCATGAAAGCCGCATGAATACTGAGTTTATTGCCTTCGTTCGCGTCCACCTTTTGGGTGACACCGCTACGCGCCCGCTGATACGTCTGGTCGCGCGCCTGCCTTTGTCGCTCCTCGTTGCAGGCCCCGGCCTGCCGCCTCGTCGCTTCGCGGCAGCCACCCGACCAGACGCACCATCGGGCGCGTCCAACTGCGGTTTCTAGGATCATTGAGCCGTTATGCATGATGGAGTAGAATCCGCCATCACCCGCCCCCGTATATAAAATGACGAAGTATGTGTTTGTCACTGGTGGGGTGGTTTCTTCCCTCGGGAAAGGGATCGCCTCCGCTTCACTCGCTGCGCTGCTTGAGTCGCGCGGTATCCGTGTCACCCTGTTAAAGCTTGACCCGTACATCAACGTCGATCCTGGCACGATGAGCCCGTTTCAGCACGGCGAGGTGTTCGTAACCGACGATGGCGCGGAAACCGACCTTGATCTGGGCCATTACGAGCGCTTTTCCAGCGCGCGCATGGGCAAGCGCAACAACTTTACAACCGGCCAGATCTACAAATCCGTCATCGACAAGGAACGCCGCGGCGATTACCTCGGCGGCACGGTGCAGGTGATCCCGCACATTACTGACGAGATCAAGGCTTCGATCCGGGCGGGCGCGGAAGGCGCGGACGTGGCGATGGTTGAAATCGGCGGCACGGTAGGTGACATCGAGTCGCTGCCATTCCTTGAAGCGATTCGTCAGTTCCGCCACGACGTGGGCCGCGAGCACGCGATCTTCGTGCATCTCACGCTCATCCCGTATATCGCGGCCGCCGGTGAGCTGAAAACGAAGCCGACGCAACACTCAGTGCGCGACCTGATGGAGATCGGCATCCAACCAGACCTGCTGATCGTGCGGACGGACAGACCGGTCTCCGACGACATCAAGCGGAAGATCGGGTTGTTCTGTAACGTCGAATTCGGTTGCGTGATCGAGAGCCCCGACGTGCGGACGATCTACGAGATCCCGCTGCGATTCCATGAACAGGGGTTCGACGAAAAGGTGCTCCAGCGGCTCGGGCTCGAAGCGCCGCGTCCGGACCTCACGAAGTGGCGCCAACTCGTGGACCACGTGCTTGTTCCCCACGATCGCATCCGCATCGCCGTTGTTGGCAAGTACACCGACTACGCCGACAGCTACAAGAGCGTGC
>JANMSL010000472.1:0-2219 GCA_031389245.1 Lysobacterales bacterium
GCTGCTTCACCCAGCGCGCCACCATCTCGACGTACTCGGGCACCTGCCCCACCGCGGAGCCCATGCCACGCTCACTCATGCCGTGCGGACAACCGAAGTTGAGTTCCACTGCATCGGCGCCGGTGTCTTCGACCTGGGGCAGGATGAACTTCCAGGATTCTTCATCGCAGGGCACCATCAGCGACACGATCATCGCGCGATCCGGCCATTCGCGTTTTATCTGCATGATCTCGGCGAGATTGACCGCGAGCGGGCGGTCGGTGATCAGCTCGATATTATTCAGGCCAGCGATGCGCTGTCCGTTCCACTGAACCGCGCCGTAGCGCGAGCTGACGTTGACCACATGCGGGTCCAGTCCCAGCGTTTTCCAGACGACGCCGCCCCAACCCGCTTCAAACGCACGGTGCACGTTATAGGCCTTGTCGGTCGGTGGCGCTGATGCCAGCCAGAACGGATTGGGCGATTTGATGCCAACAAAATTACAGAAAAGATCGGCCATGTGATTCTCCTCAGGCCTTGGCGCTGATTGCAGAATGGATGGCACGCGCGGCGCGCTTGCCGTCTTCGACCGCTTGCACAGTGAGATCAACTTTGCCGCCGACGCAGTCGCCGCCGGCCCAGACGCCGGGCACGGATGTGGCGAACTGATCGTCGACACGGATGCGGCCTTTGTTCAATGCCAGCGTATCGGCTGACTTGCTCACGCCTTCTACCCGCAGCACCTGACCGATCGCCTTGAGCACGCTGTCAGCAGTCAGCGAAAAGTACTCGCCACTGCCGACCAGCTTGCCGGAAGCATCGAGCGAGGTATGTTCAAACTCTATACCCGACAGAACGCCGTCGTTGGACAGCAATCGCTTCGGCTGAGCAAAATGCACCACGTGCACGCCCTCAGTCTGCGCAAACGCCTGCTCTACTTCAGTCGCGCTCATTGCTTCCGGGCCACGGCGATAGACCAGTGTTACCGATTCGGCGCCGAGCTTCTTGCTTTGCACAGCGGCATCGATCGCGGTGTTGCCGCCACCAATCACCACCACGCGGCGGCCTACTGGCAGCGCGGCGAGATTGGGCGACTGGCGCAGCTCGGCAATGAAATCCACGGCATTGCGCACGCCGGCCAAATCCTCGGCTTCCAGCCCCAGCGCATTGACGCCGGCGAGACCCATGCCCAGGAATACCGCGTCGTGATCGCGACGCATGTCTTCCAGCCACAAGTTTTTTCCGAGCGTCTGGCCATTGCGCACCTCAATGCCGCCGACAGCCAGCAGCCATTCGACCTCGCGCTCGGCAAAGCCCGGCACTTTGTAGGCAGCGATTCCGTATTCGTTGAGGCCACCGGATTTTTCGCGCGCCTCGAATATCGTCACCTGATGCCCTTGGCGTGCCAGAGCATGCGCACAGGCCAAACCTGCCGGACCGGCGCCAACCACGGCGATGCGCCTTCCGGTAGCAGCTGCGCGCTCGAACAGTTGCACGTTTCCATCGAACACCCAGTCTGTCGCATAGCGCTGCAGCGCACTGATCTCGACCGGCTTTTCTTCCGGCCCGTTGCGCACGCACTCGCCTTCGCAGAGAATCTCGGTCGGGCAGACGCGCGAGCAGATGCCTCCGAAAATGTTTGCGTCGAGAATCAATTCCGCCGCACCACGCAAGTTGTCCGTGGTGATGCCGCGAATAAAGCCCGGAATATCGATACCGGTGGGACAGGCAGTGATGCACGGCGCGTCGTAACAAAAGTAACAGCGCTGTGCCTCGATCAACGCGCGCTGGCGGTCCAGCGGCGGCGTGACATCCGCAAAATTCCTTTCAAGCGATGCAACCGGCAGGCGCGCTGCGGCAACATCGGCGAGTTCCTTGCGTGCCATGCGTGCTCCTCATGGATAGCGTGCGATTCGAACGTCTCGGTCGAGACAATGCGCGGGTCAAATCCCGGCAGGGGGACGCGTGCACCGGCACCCAACCCGATAACACCCGTGTTGGAGGTTGATCCCACCCACGCGCCTTCAACATTCATGCCGCGACCGGCAGGTCACCGCCCCACATTGCCGCAGTCACTGTGATCAACATCACAGACCCCACGGTGGAGCGCCGAGACCTACCGTCCAGCGCGTGCAAGCATCGCATGCAGCCATGCGTTTCGCCAGCCTTCCGCCCCGGTTGCGTCCCGAGCTGCCTGGATTGAGCCCCGCGCCATTCGGACCGGTGAAACAGAACGCGAC
>JANMSL010000474.1:0-3594 GCA_031389245.1 Lysobacterales bacterium
CAAAATCGGGTCCAGGGTTGGTCAGATTGTGCGACCGCGGCAAGCTACCACCAGTTGCAGTTAATTAATCAATGAATTAATATTTCGCATGAGCATCGCCCAGCCCACGCGCCGCCGCAAACCGACTGTCGCGCCGAAGCCCGCAAAAATGCGGGACAGGAAGCCGCGCGCACCGGGCCGACCCGCGGGCGGTACCGCTGAGCATCGCGAGGCACTACTGGATGCCGCGCGGCACGTGTTCGCCCGTTCCGGATTTGCGGCAAGCAGTCTGCGCCAAATCGCCCAGGAGGCGCGGGTGACACCGGCGCTGACGCACTACTACTTCAACGACAAAGCCGGGCTGCTGTCGGCGGTGGTTGAGGAACGGGTAGCGCCCCTGGTAGCGGTGATCGCCAAGGCAGTGAGCGCACCGGGTCAGGACCCACAATCGGCACTACGCGCCTTTGTGCATGCTTACACACAGACTGCTGCGGAAAACCCGTGGCTGCCACAACTGATCCTGCGCGAAGTGTTGAGTGACCAGGGCACACTACGCGCGCAGTTCATTGCCCGCTTTGCCAGCGGCATGGCCGGCATGCTGCGGGCACAGATCGAACGCGGGCAGCAACAGGGTGTGTTTCGGCGCAGTCTGGATGCGTCGTCAGCCGTGATGTCGATCATTTCGCTGTGCATCTTTCCGTTTATCGCGGCGCCACTGGTATCCGTGGTGCTCGGGGTTCGCGTTGATCCGCCACGCGCAGAGGCGCTGGCCAATCATCATCTCGGCGTACTGCTCAATGGGTTCAAGGACGGGTCATGAACATGTTTCGAGTCGCGGTGTTGACGTCGTGCGTCCTGCTGATGGCATGCAGCGCCTCACCGCCGCATGTGCTGGGGACACTCGAGCGCGATCGCATCACTCTGCCATCGCCAAGCTTTGAACGCATTGCGGAAATTCGCGTGCACGAGGGCGCGCAGGTCGTGGCCGGCGACGTACTGATGACTCTGGAGTCGGCGCGCTCCGCGGCCAGGGTGGATGCGCTGGCCAGCGAAGTGGCGCGCTTGCAGAGTGCGCTGGACGAGGCACGACAGGGTCCGCGTCATGAGGCGATCGCCGAGGCCCGTGCGCGCTGGCGCAAGACGCAAAGCTTGGCGCTGCAGGCACTCCAGGAGTTCAACCGGGTCGCGTCTATCGTCGATCGCAAGCTGTTGCCTGCTGCTGATCTGGATCGGGCGCGTGCCGCCCGTGATGCAGCCAACGCGGACGTAGCAGCGACGCGCTCAGCGCTGGAGGCGTTGCAGAACGGCACGCGCAGCGAACAGCTGGTACAGGCACAATCCGCACTGCAGGCGGCGAACGCGCAGTTGGCGTCTGCTCAAGTTGACCTGGATCGGACCGAGATCCGCGCACCGCGTGACGGGATCATTGAAAACCTGCCGTACGAGGCCGGCGATCAGCCGCCGCTGGGCGCGCCGCTGGCCACGTTGTTGGTGGGCGCACGGCCGTACGCGCGCGTGTACGTGCCGCAGCCGCTGCGCGCGCAATGGCAAATTGGCACAATCGCCTGGGTGCAGATTCACGGCGAGCAGCATGCGCGCGCGGGTAAGGTGCGCACGTTGCGCAGTGAACCGAGTTTCACGCCGTACTACGCGCTTGCCGGCGAAGATGCGGCTCGATTGTCCTATCTGGCCGAGATCGAACTCGACCAGGATGATGCGGCTCTTGCCGTCGGCCTGCCGTTGTCGGCACGGTTGCAAAATCCAGTTGAGCCGTGACCATGCCAAACGCCTTGGCGACTGGTGACTCGGCCGATATCGCCATTCGCGCGCGCGGCATCACGCGCCGCTTCGGCGATCTGGTGGCGGTAAACCAAGTCAGTCTGGACGTGCCGCGATCCAGCGTTTACGGATTTCTCGGTCCGAATGGATCCGGAAAATCAACCACGATCCGCATGCTCTGTGGACTACTGACGCCGAGCGCTGGGCAGATCGAAGTCCTCGGATTGCGCATTCCCGAACAGGCCGAACAATTGAAACGGCGCATGGGCTACATGACGCAGCGCTTCTCGCTGTTCGAAGATCTGAGCGTGCGCGAGAACCTGGATTTCATGGCCACGGTACAGGGCTTGCCAGCGAAAGCCAGGCGTGCCCGCGTTGACCAGTTGATCGCGCAGTATCATTTTGCGGACCGGACCAGACAGTTGGCCGGCACACTCAGTGGCGGGCAGAGACAACGTCTGGCGCTGGCCTGTGCCGTGGTGCATGAGCCGGAGCTGTTGTTCTTGGATGAACCGACAAGCGCAGTCGACCCGGAATCGCGGCGCGATTTCTGGGAAAAACTTTTCGACCTTGCCGATTCGGGCACCACGATCCTGGTTTCCACGCACTACATGGACGAGGCCGAGCGTTGCCACCGGCTGGCCATTCTGGATCTGGGCACGCTGGTGGCCGACGGCACGCCAGCGCAGCTCAGCACGAATTTGCAAGGACGTGCGTTGCGCGTAAGTAGTAACGACCCGCGCGGCGCGCGCGCGCTGATCGCGAACCAGGCTGGCATCGTCAGCGTGGCGCAAATCGGCAATGAACTTCGCGTGCTTACACGCGAAGGATTCGGTGAGATCGATACGCTGCGTAATTTGCTGCAACCCTTCGACCCGGATGCAGTCGTCGAGCGGGTTGCACCCAGTCTCGAAGACGTCTTCGTCGCAGCGACGCAGGGGCGTAGCGAGCCCACGGCCAACAAGGTCAGCAAACCATGAACGCGCAGCGACTGAAAGCGGTGATCGTCAAAGAAGTACGCCAGCTGCGTCGCGATCGCATGACCATGGGCATGGTCATTGGGATACCGGTGCTGCAGCTGTTGCTGTTCGGTTTTGCGATCAACATGGACGTGCGACGACTGCCAGCGGCCATTGCCGATGAGTCAAACACCGTGGGTTCGCGCGCAGTGGTGCAGGACATGCTGGCGACTGAAATCGTGCATCAAGCGGCGCAGGCGCGCACGGCGGAAGAGTTGGTTGAGCTGCTGCGGCAAGGGCGCATCAGCGTCGGCATCGCGATTCCGCATGATTTTGAGCGCCGGCGCAGCGAAGGGCGCGAGGCGGTGCAGGTGATGGTCGATGGCAGCGACAGCGTGGTGCAGAGTGCAGCGCGGCAGCTCGCCCAGTTGCCGATCGTGGCGACGGCCCGAACGCCCGTGCTCAGCGTGCCGGCGATCAGCGTCGTAAGCTTCTATAACCCGGAGCGACGTTCCGCGATCAACATCGTGCCCGGACTCATCGGCGTCATCCTGACCCTGACCATGGTGCTGTTTACGTCCATCGCAATTGTGCGCGAACGTGAGCGCGGCAACATGGAGCTGCTGATCACCACACCGCTCAGCAGCGCCGAGCTGATGATCGGAAAAGTGCTGCCGTACATCGCCTTCGGCCTGATCCAGACATCGGTAGTTCTGCTGCTTGGCGCCTGGATTTTCTCGGTGCCGATCCGCGGTAGCGTGTTGGATGCCTACCTCTCGGCGCTGTTGTTGATTGCGGCGAATCTCAGCTTGGGGTTGCTGATCTCGACCCAGGCGCGATCGCAATTTCAGGCAATGCAGATGGCCTTCTTCGTGTT
>JANMSL010000304.1:0-2717 GCA_031389245.1 Lysobacterales bacterium
CTGCAGCGCGGCAGGCAGATCGCCCAATGGCGGTGACGCCCCTGCACAAATCGATGAAACCAACAGGAGCAGCGCAGCCAGAAGTCGCGATTGCATGTGAACCTCGCCATGTAGTGCCGCATGGAACGCAACAATCACCTAAAAGGGTTATCCAACGCCACTGTTACATGCGACTTGGTGCCCACTGCGCAGGGCCAATCCTTTCGGGACAAGCCCACGCAGTCTAGATCCCACGATCAAAGATGGGTCGCAAACATCACCGCCTGCACCACAGCGGCGATCACGAAACCGCTCAGAAAGAACAGGTAACTCAGACGCAAGTAAGGGTACTTGTGACTGGCGAGGTAACAGCCTAAAGAATACAGGTCACGCGCCATCGCGTCGTAAGCCGAACCATCGTTCTGCATTTGCCGAGCCAACTCCGCGCGGAATCGGTCCAAATCCAGTGCCGAGAAATGCGCGAAGAACAGCAAGTTGAATCCAGGTGGCAAGGTATTTCCCTGCAACCGCTGCGGCTTGAATTTGGGCAGTACCGCCAAAATCGCCGTCAACAATGCCAGCAAGCAAAACACGATCAGGGTAATTGCACTGGCGCGCAACGACACGTCGCTAAGCCGGCCAAGGGCCATGGTCATCACGATCGAAGACACGGTGATGATGATGTTGCACTTGGTATCCGCCAGAAAACTCAGCTGTACATGATGCTGTTGCGCCGTACGCAGCAGGTTGTCTCCAGTGTTGCGCTCTGGCACGTCGGCAAACGGTTTAAACGTGGTGGGATCAGTCGGGTTCATGACCGCAAGCGTAACCGGCCGCTGGTATCCTTGGAAGCGCGGAGGCTTGTGCCAACAACGCTCAGTTCGCAGCGGCCGCGGTCGCAAGTAGCCCTCGGAGCGCGCGCTTGGCGGCTCAATCTGCTGCCCGAGGCGAGCTACATCATGCCGGTTTCGAGCTGCGCAGCCTCCGACATCATGCTGCGATTCCAGGGCGGGTCGAACACCAGATCGACATCGGCTTCGATGATTGTCGGCAGCATCTCCAGCTTCTCGCGCACATCTGACACCAGGATGTCGCCCATGCCGCAGCCGGGTGCCGTGAGTGTCATTTGCACGCTGACCTTGCGATTGCCGTCGGCGAGCTTCTCGATATCGCAGGAATAGACCAGACCCAGTTCGACGATGTTGACTGGAATCTCAGGATCGAAGCAGGTGCGCATCTGTTCCCAAACCGCAGTCTCGACCTCCTCGTCGCTGGCGGCTGCGGTCAGCAGCGGCAATTCCATCGGGTCCTTGCCGAGGGCATCAGCATCCTGATTCTTGATGCGAAACAGGTTGCCCTCAACGAAAACGGTAAAGCTTCCACCCAAAGCCTGAGTGATATAGCCCACCTGCCCCGCTGGCATGTTGACCAGGTCGCCGGACGGCACCATGACCGCTTCGCAGTCGCGCTCAAATCGGATCGGTTCGGATGTCTGGCTGAATCGGCTCATGGTTTCACGACTGTACAGGACCGCCCATTGTAGCGGCGAGATCCACACAACACATCGGGGCGCGCTCACCGCGTTCAACTGCGATTCGACTCGCGTCGCAAGCGCCGGACAAACGCGCCACAGGCCAGGCGCTGCGCGGCACGCCGTTGACGTGCCGACGCGCGCCTTCCTATCGCTTAGGGTGCCAACACCAGCACGCCTGCCCTTGCCAGTTTCCGGTTGAGATTTGCGATGCCAGATCCGAGCACCTGATCGGCTGCTGCCAACGCGGTTGCGCTGCGTAGGAACAAATCGGCTTTCAACGCGAGTTGCGCATCAGTGGGCGGGTTGTCGCCGTAGGTGATGTAAAACAACAACGTGGACAGTTTGTTGTTCAACCGCACCGGGTAGTTCAACGGATCCTGTTCGCTCTTCAGTTTGGTCTGATAGAGCACTTCGATCGCCGCAGCGCGCTGTGCTTCCAATGCATCGGCAGCGGACTTGAGCGCGGGCTGATCCTTGATCCGCGTGGCAAGCGCCGACAGCGCCGTGCCCAGTTCAGTGAGTTTTCCAACACGCTGATGCACTTCGGTGAGCTTGTCGCTCACCTCGCGCGCGGCCAGGAGTTGTGCCCGATACTGGGCGCTGCTGGTGTTACTGCGCGGATCGGCAAGGATTTCCCATTCGGTCGATTGCGACTCGCCGTTGAAGCTCAGCGTCGCACGGTATCGCCCCGGCACAACGCGTGGACCGGCAAGTGCTTCGCCGCCCCACAGCACCATGCCTTCGAAGCCGCCGGGGGCAGGATAGCGTCCGTCCCAGGCGAAGCGATTGATCCCTTCATCCGCCGGCAGCTTGCGCAGGTCCTGCTTCTTGCTCGGCTTCTCGTCCTTGATCTCGGCCGCCTTCGGCTTGCGCGTGTAGGCAATGATCGGTTTGTTGTCCAGCGTGGAGAAGCCAAGCGTCAGCTCGTCCGCAGCGGTCGCGGCGCGCGGCAAGCGAAAATACAATACGCTGCCGGGCGGCGGATTGGTGCCACTGCCAATTGGCTTCTCGTCGGCGCTGGCATCAAGTCGGAAACTGCTGCGTGGCGTGTACAGCTTGAGTGCGGCGCGTGTCTCGGGTTGCTGTTGAGCATCGCTCTGCACGATCGGCGTCAGGTCGTCGAGAATCCAGAAGCCGCGGCCCTGCGTTGCCGCGATCAGATCGCCATCGCGCACCTGAAGATCGGTGATCGGCACCTGAGGTA
>JANMSL010000494.1:0-3030 GCA_031389245.1 Lysobacterales bacterium
CGGCACCATTGATACTGTATTCGCCCTCGCTTACGTTCATCGGCTGCGGCACATCAAAACCGCTCAACTCCACTTCTTCGCTGGTCTGCACGCTCAGGCGCATCACTCCAAGGCGAGTGTCAAAAGAGAAGACGTCCGGCACGCCGTCACCGACCTCAATGGATTGAGTTGCGGCGTTATCCACGCGATTGAAATCGCCTTGCAAGCTGGTCAGCGATGCGGTGTTAAGCAGGGTCGCGCGGTAATTGGGCGCGCTGAGCAGAAGCGGTATGACATTTGATCCGTTCCACGCTGCCGGAGCGATCACCGCGGTGTGCACACACACCAGTGGATCGCCCAGTTGACACTGCCATTGCTGGGAGCTCGGGTCCTGCACGATGCTCACTCGATCGACGAGATCCACTTCCACGCGCACTCCCGTCAACGTGTTGATGGCGAGCGAGTACGGTATTGGCATCGCCTGATTGAGCACTTCGATATCCACCGTGAAATTTTCGCCTGGCAACACCAGTGCATTGGATCGAAGAGACAACGCCGCCGCGACATCGCTGGTGCCCTCAAATCGCGCAAAGTTGAGGTTCTGCTGCACGGCACCTGGAAACTGGCCGCTGAGCCAGGTGATGCCAGCGTCGCCGTCCTGATCCACGGCCAAACCGCCGATGCGCTTGGAGAAAGCAGCATCACTGGACAGCACATCGATCGCGACGCCGTTGGCGCCGCCTGCATCGATCGCCTGAACCACTCCGTGATTGGGAAAACTGTCGGTATCTGACCACGCGAGCAGGCCACGACCCTGATGTCCCATTTGCAGCAACAGTCCCGAATCGGTGCTCACTGGCCAAGTGGCATTGACTGGCGTTTGTGCTCCGATCAGATTGAGGCTACCGTCCAGGCGCTGCATCCAGAGTCCATTCGGATCGATCCAGGCGACGGTGATGTTGCGATCGGTATCTGTGTCGGCGGCAAAACGGATCGCATCATCGCTCACGATCAATTGTTGATTGACAAGCACTGCGTTGCCAAAGGCTTCGCCGTACAAGCCGATAGACCGGGCGAGCAGAGTTTTCTCGAAGGGCGAGAGGCCTTCCGCCTGCCATACGGCAACCGGCGTGCAGCATTCGCCCATCACAGCAACGGACCGAACCGGCGCCGAAGACGCCACTTGGTCGATACGAAATTGCGCGAACTGGGTACCGCCAAAACCGTTGTAAAGCTGGCCGAACAAGCCATAGCCGCCTTTGGACAGCGGACCGGTCCAGGTCACCAAAACATGGTTCAAGCGATCGCTCGCAACGGACGGTAACGACTGCGTACCGGCAATGTCGGTATTGACGGTCAACACGGGCCCGGTGGGAAATCCGTCGCTGCCAATGCGTAGCATGCGAATGTCGCCAACATCGCCAGGCGAGGCGCTCTGCCAAACCAGCGTCGCAACATTGTTGTCATCGATGGTGACGACCGGATCGCCGATTACTTCGCCTTCGGTCAACGTCTGATTCAGCTCAAAGGGGAAGTTGCCAACTGAACGACCGTGCGCGTCGAAGCGCTGCGAAAGCAGAATCGTTTCGCCGTAGCGCTCGACCTTCCAGACAACAATCGTCTGGCCATCGATCCCCATGGCGATCGCCTGCGCACCCCGCGACTCGATTACCAAGGCATCGCTAGCCAATGTCGTGGTGGCGGTCAACTGATCTCCCACCGCCGCGAAGGCTGATGCAGACACGGCCATTGCAGCGATCAGGGCAATGCAGGTTGTTCGGTGTTTCACGGAAAACTCCTCGGCTGGTTGGCACGGATCCGCTGCGGGATCCATTTAAAAATTATCTGTCGGCTCGAGCGTGCACGCGCGCGCAGTCGTGCAAGAACGCCCACGCTGACTAACGCGCGATTTGGCGCGACTGCAGCTCAACATTCTTGGAATAATTTGCGCGTATCAGCTCAGCGCTTTCCCTGACGAGTCCTTCAGGTGCGCCTGCGTTACCCCAAGCGCGTGGCTGCCATCACCGAACATTATCGCACGCGCGCACTCGCTCAGGGTGGGTTCACCCCCCTGAATAGTGGGTCCGACCTATGCTCGGACACTCTGAGCACAAGCACACGAGACTTCGAGCAACACCCTGCCCACCGGGTGCCGATGTCAACGCGACAGCGTCCGCGCAGAGCGCGGACCCACTACAGCTTGGTGGGTCCGACCTGTGGTCGGACGCTCTTGGCGGACGCTAACCCGGAGAATCAGCCGGGCACCGGTTTCAATACTGCCAGTTGACGTTGACCGATCCGACGCCAGAAGCAGGCACCGTGTAGCTATGGTTCGCACCGTTTTCCCAGGTGACCGTGCCATTGCTCTGGATCTTGATGAACTTGTACTGGATCGTGGTTCCGGCCGGCACGCTGACGTTCAACCACCAGTTGGGATAGGTACCGGCAGTTGTAAGCATGGCGCCCACGGCATTTTGCGTTGTGGATGCCCAGTTACTCAGTTCAACAGTGTTGCCGGTGAGGTAGATATTGTCGCCGGGATTGGTTGGAGAGGCATTGTTGACGGTAAATGTCACCGGGATGAGCTTTGCCTGATACGCAGTGAAGTTGAATGCGTTCGAGGCGGTAGCACTGCCGGATCGGGTCACTGTCACCGCGTGCACGCCCTGGCCAACGTTCGGAACCGTGGCGACGATTTGCTGATCGCTCCAACTGGTGATCGCGGCATTGGTCGCGGCGAACTTGACCGTGCCGGTTGCTGCACCGAAGCCCTGACCGGAGATGATCACCTTGACGCCGGGCTGCGCCGCGGTCGGCGTGAGGTTGCCCAATTGTGGCGATGACGTCGCTGGATCGCGCTGCCACACCGACACGCTGTTTGCCGGCAGCGAGAAATTGGCGGTGTTGTAGCCGCTGCCGTTGACCGTGGTTGCGGTCAGCGATACGCCGGTGAGCAGATTGGCCAAGTAGTCGGTATAGGTCGCTGTCGGCAATGAGGTCACCAGATTGGTGATGTTCTGGATGACCGCGCTCTTGTTGATCGCGACCACG
>JANMSL010000502.1:0-1607 GCA_031389245.1 Lysobacterales bacterium
TCGCTGAATTTCAACAACAACCCGGCCATGCTGCTGACTTTTCTTGTCGCCAGCATCGCCGTGCTCAGCTTCCACCATACCGTTGCGCAGCTGCGTGGCATCAGCCTGGTCGCGCTGCGCGCTGATCGAGTGCATGCCGGCGATCATGTTGAAGTGCAGTTTTGCATTCATGAGGATGAGGGCCGATATCGTCCCTCGCTGATGCTCGAGCAGGAGGGACAGGAAGTCTGCTGTAGCGCAGCGGCGGAACAGACGACGCTGGTTCCGGTGCAGCTCGCTACAGCACGGCGCGGTTGGCAAAGTGTCGGGCGCTGGCGGCTTTGGACCGAATACCCATTCGGCATTGTCTGGGCCTGGAGCTATTTGCATCCCGAACAGAAAATCCTGGTGTTCCCGCATCCGGAGGCAGAAGCGCCCTCGCTACCGGGCGAAGCGCGCAACGAGCCGGGAACGCAGTACCGGGCACCCGGCGACGACTGGGTAGGATTGCGCGACCACCGTGCGGGCGACCCGCCGCGTCTGGTCGCGTGGCGAGCCAGCGCCCACAGCGATCGGCTATTGGTAAAAGAATTTGCCGATCCGGTAGGCAAGGCGGTCGTTCTCGACTATGCGACGCTGGGTGCGCTTGAGCATGAGCACAGAATTTCCCGCCTGGCGCGTTGGGTGCTGATTGCCGAGAGCCGTCAGCTCAGTTTTCGTTTGCGCCTGCCCGGAAACGACCTGGGACCAGGCACGGGACCGGATCATGTGCTGGCCTGTCTGCGCGAACTGGCACTGCTGCCATGACCGGCCTTGTTGCCAGCGACTCGGCAAGCAAGACCGACAGGGAACCGGCCCGCCTGATCGGCGCGCAACAAATGCAGGTGCTTGCGCTACTACTCGGCGCCAGCCTGCTTGCGCACGCGGGCTGGATGTCGATCACACTGACGCTTTACCTCGCAGCGTTGACCGCGCTTCGCGTCTGGTGGCATGTTGCGACGGCGCGTGCCGTGCCCTTGCCGATTCGCGTACCGTTGCTCATTCTCACTTTCACGTTGTTGTTCATTACCTCGGGTACGCCGGTGGGCAGGGATGGCGGCGTCGCAATGCTGCTCAGCCTGGCCGTGCTCAAGCTGGTGGAAACGCGCGTCGTGCGCGATGGTCGCATGCTGGTTGCGGCCGTGTTCTTTGTTGCCATGACCGAGTTTTTATTTAGTCAAGGCATGTTGATTACCGTCTATCTCGGGCTGGTCGCGGTCGGGGCTTTCGCCAGCTTGACCTTGCTGCGCAAGTATCCCGATTCTGTCCAGTCGACGCAGTCGCTGGGCACCCGACTTCACGCGGCGCTGACTGCAGTCGGCCGCATGGCGCTGGCCGCACTGCCGCTCGCAGCAGCAGCGTTCCTGTTTTTTCCGCGCCTGGGCGAGCCCCTCTGGGGCGCGCCGTGGCGAGGGTCCGAAGGCCGAACTGGCATCAGTGATGAAATGCGTCCCGGCATGTTTTCCAAGTTGTGGACTGACGATACGCCGGTGTTCCGCGTCACATTCGCAGACAGGGTGCCACAGACGCGGAAAAAACAGGAACGCTGCTGCTGCGAGCGGCAGTGCGGCCAGCGCCATGCGGCCGAC
>JANMSL010000524.1:0-6308 GCA_031389245.1 Lysobacterales bacterium
CCGAGCGGATCTGGGATCAGCTCGACAACTACAAAGAGGTCGTCGACGGCCTCGAATCGACGAACGAGTCGGTGATCTCCCACCGGCAGAACGACGTCCACGGTCGATCGCAGAACCGGACCGGCCCACGCGCCCTGTCCGTACTCGACGCGCTGTGCCAGCGTGGTGCCTCGCAAATAGGTATCCGCTGCGCCGTCGTAGGCGTGGGACAAAACCGCCAGCGCGCTGCTGCCGGTATCCAGCAGCAGCTGTGCGCTGCGACCGGCGCTGCCGATCTCGATCGCCACGGTATAGGCGCCCTTGGCATAGGCCAGGCTGGTCAGCAGTTTCAGTGCTTGTCTGCGCATGGTGCCTCCGGGTTATGAAAAAGCGCTGGTGTCACTAAACGAAAGCATAATTGGCGGTGATACCGAGCGTCGCCCAACGTCAACTGCAAAATAGTGGCGAAGGCAATATTTTCCGCGGACTCACCGCTCCGTAAGCGATTTTGTCATCCCTTTTCGCAAATCACGCACATTATGTTGCTATGCAGCTTGTTCGCTGCGCAGACTTGACTATGCTCCGCGGCTTGTTCCGATGCACGATGCTGGATCGAGGGGACGGTCGACGCGCAGGCGCAGGCCGACGTGAACGCATCGGGGGCTGCAATCGATCCACCGGAATGGACAGCGCGTTGGGGCGGTGTACGCGAGAAGGAGAGGGGCTTGCGTGGCACCGTTGGGGAGCAGTCCGATCGATTGTGTGCGTGCGTGAAGCAGGGTCGATGCTGTCGGCCGTGCCCGTGCACGCCCTACGCTGGTAGGACGTAGAGCCAGGTCGCGTCGAGGGAACGACGCGCTCCTCGTTGGTGATTTGTGGTGCGGGATAGAAAACGCAAAATATTCCCGCCTCCGAATCGTCCTGCCTCGGTGCCGTCGCGCAGTGCGCCGGCATATCTGTATTCAATATAGACGAGGCAACAACTCATGAAGGCAAAAACCCGTTTCAACGGACGTGTGCTCGCGTTCGCTTTGAGCGCGACCCTGAGCCTGGCCGCTTTGGCACAGAAGTCCGAGATCGTGACGCCGCAAATCAACCAGGCACGTGGCGTTGATGCCACCGTGGATTACCCAAAACTCACGCAATACGGTCCATGGGATGACCGCAATTACAAACTAACTGCACGCGACCTGACCTGGTTGGCAAAAAACGAAGCCGAACTGGACGTGCCGATTCCGGCGTTTTTCCGCGTCCAGCTGCGAAAAAGCATCGGTGTGGATTTCCCGCACTATCCGATGAGCGCCGTCCCAGGCTTCCTGCAGATGCACGGCGGTTACGAAATTGATGGCGTGCGCTACCAGGCGATCGAGCGCGTGGGCAACAACAGCTATCGCATCTATGACGAGCGCAAGGAAGCCCATGGTGCGGATTTCGATGCGCGCTTCGCCAGCGGCGAGCGTCGCGTAAGCTCACCGATCGGTGGGGCAGAGTCTGCGGTAGCTATCAATCCAGTCAACCATAACCTGCTCATTGCCAGTACCAACGGTCCGGGTGGTGGACAGAAAATGTGGCGATCCAGCGATAGCGGCACCACTTGGATCAGCGCAGGCGCGCTGCCCGATGTGTGCTGCGACCCGACCGTGGCCTGGTCTCCCGATGGCACCATCGGCTACGTCTCCACGCTTTCATTCAGCAATGCGGCAGGATCGATTCGTTTCTATCGATCCACCGACAACGGCGCCACCTGGACCAAGACCGCAAACCTGTCGACCACCAGCGGTGCGGACAAGGAGTTCATCCATGTCGATGTCCACGCCGCGTCACCCTTCCTGGGCAACGTCTACGAGTCCTGGCACGAAGCCAACGTGCAGAAGTTTTCGCGTTCGACCAACAACGGCTTGACGTTCTCGACCAAGATCACGCTCGACAGCTCCAACCGCGGCATTGGCAGCGACATCACCACCGATACCAGCGGCAATGTCTACTTCTTCTATGCAACGTTTGACACCAGTACCTTTGCCAAACAGGTTCGTGTGGTGAAGTCGACCAATGGCGGTGTCAGTTTTGCTGCGGGGTTGGCCGTCGCGAACAACAACGGTAGTTTCAACTTCGCCATCCCTGCCTTTGAAACGCGCAAGGTGCCGATCATCGTCAGTGCCGATGCTGATCGCTCTGGCGGCGCCTTCAACAATTCGATCTACGCCACCTGGACCGACAACAACAACGCGACCAGTGCCACGGCCGCCAACAACCACGCACGTATCAAAGTGGCGCGCTCGCGCGATGGCGGTGCCACGTGGGCGATCAGCACACCGCATTCGACCGCCGATATCAGCAGCGTTGACCGTTTCAATCCGTGGCTGTCGGTCGATCCCGCCGGCCGCGTGCACGTGATCTACTACGACACGCGCAACAGCGTGGGCCGCAGCGGCACTGATATTTATCATGCGGTGTCTGCCGATGGTGGCGTGACCTGGGGCGCGCCGACGCGCCGTACCTCGGTGACCTCGTCCAATCTATCGGACAGTTTCGAGTGGGGTGATTACAACGGTCTGGACGTGGCTGGCGTGGATATCATGGCGATCTACACCGACAACCGCGACGAGTCCGGTGGTAGCGCACAGTCCAAGGACGTTTACAGCGTCGGCTTCGCCACCAGCGGCGGCAACATTCCGCCGACGGCGAATTTCACCTCGGTGGCGAGCGGTCTGACGGTCAACTTCACCGATACGTCCAGCGACAGCGACGGCAGCATTGCCGCACGCAGCTGGAACTTCGGTGACAGCACAACGTCGACCGCAACCAACCCGAGCAAAACCTACGCGGCGGCCGGCACCTACAGCGTCACGCTCACCGTCACCGACAACGGTGGTGCCACCAACAGCGCGACAAAATCGGTAACGGTCAGCAGCGGCGGCGCGTTCTTCCAGAACACCACCGACTTTGCCATCAATGACAACAGCACGATCGAAAGCCCGATCACGGTCAGCGGCGTGCCCGGCAATGCACCGTCGAACCTGCAGGTCGCAGTGCGCATACTGCATACCTACAAAGGTGACCTGAGGGTTGACCTGGTGGCGCCGGACGGCACCTTGTACAACTTGCACAATGGCACCGGTGGCAGCGCCGACAACATCATCCAGACATTTACGGTGAATGCTTCGAGCGAAGTGGCGAACGGTACTTGGAAACTCCGCGTGGCCGACCAGGCGACACTAGATACCGGCACGCTCGACCAGTGGTCCATGCAGTTCTGATTGAGTAAGCGCAAATGCGCATCCCCGGCTTCACCGCCGGGGATGCGTCGCGTGTGGCGTGCAGGGCAAGCACCGGGTAGTGCCAGTGGGTGACCTGTTTTCGCATAACCCCCTTTTCGCGAAGCCCCTTTTTCGCAAAGCCCAAAATCCCTGCGTTGTCGGTCTGTTTCGTCTCTGTTAACTTGTTCAGATTACATGGCTATTCTGATCATCTGCGGAGATATTCCAAGTGCAATTGATTTCAAGCGCTTTGCTGCGCTCGTGTTGTTTTGCGCTTGTTGCAGCGTTTGGACTTTCGCTATCTGACGACAGCAGGGCGCATGCAAATGATCGCGTCACCTACTGCCACATTGCAGATGATGGATCTGAAACCTGTTTCGATTCGCTCACACAGGCCGAGGCCAAGATGCGTGCCGAGCATGCTCTGGATGATCTTCTGCGCATCTGTGATGAGAACGACACCAGACTCCCCCCGGGGGTTGATTATGTTTACTGTGCGCCTGACATTGGCGCGACATTTGGCGCGACTGGTTATGTTCCTTTTGTCATGGAAGGCTCCCCACATGATGACTTCATATTGGTTGGGTGCGAATTTGATCACAGCCCTTGGTTACCAACTGGAGCATGCGATAGCGAAGCAATAATTCTTAGCAAGACCCAAGCAGCTGGTTTGCCCGAAGGCTGCAATCTGTCGTTGGCGGGTAGCTACAGCAGCGATCCCAACCAAGGTCCGGAACTCGATTCGATAGCCTCGGAATTGCTTCAATACAGCGTTCTTGGCGGAACCCCTCCGAACCAATCGGAGTATTCCGTGTGGGCGATGCTCTACGGCTACCCCAGCAGCGAGCGATATGTTCTCAAGGACTGCCCAGTTTCGGACCCCGAGAGGGCCGAAGTCATAAAGCTCGAGGCGTGGTATTGCCCGCCAGGATATTACGCACTGGGCACGGCAGGCGAATTCGACGTGCCGTCGGGCTATGAGCCGGGGGACCTGATAAATCCGCCCGTATGCCGCTCGAAACTCGGTCTGATCAACGGCATCGTCGACGAAGAGCCGGTCGCAAAATGCCCCACCGAAGGCAACCCGTGTTCGCCTTCGACCGGCGAGAAGACCCTAGTGGAGGGTGATTTCGAGTGGATGGGGAGGCCCTTCGAGCGGCGCTTTTCATCATTCACCAGCGCGCCAATGGGCGAGAGTCTGTTCGGTGAGGCATGGAGTTTTTCTTGGGAATGGAAGCTTACGCTGGGGCCATTAGTGCCGGATGACGAACTCGGCCTCAAGCCGCTGAATATCACGCTGCGAAGTCCCGGTGGCCAGTTTGAGCGTTTTGACGCGCTGCCCGATAGCAATCGCTATCGCTCCAGTCGCGATCCGGGCAGCGTGTTCATCTGGGACGCGCAGTTCACATCGACGCTGTGGCGATCGGCGACCGAAAAGTATCAGTTCGACCATGCCGGCAATTTGCAATCGATCGAGCAGCTGGACAATCCCGCGCTGTCGTTGACCTTTACTCAAGGATTTACCGCCGCAGAACCCCGGCTGATCGTTACTTCTGCCGGCGGCCGTCAACTTTCTTTGATTGGTAAACCGGTTAATCCCAAAGCAACCACCATCGTCGAACAACCCCTGATCGATCGCATCGAAAACGATCAAGGCGATGTGCTAGTGTCCTACGACTACGACGACAGCGGCAATCTCATCGCAGTGCACTATCCGGGCGGTACACAAAAAACATACACCTACGCCGAGCCCGACCATCTGTGTGTTGGCGCGAGCGGCACCTGCGATCTGGCCGGCTTTGCGCGCTTGCTGACCAGTGTGCACAATGAGCGTGGCGTGCTGTTCGCTGAGTATTTCTACGATGCCGAAGGGCGCGCGGTGCGCAGCGTGCACGCCGGTGAAACTGATGCCACCGATCTTGAATACAACCATCAAACGGGTCAGCTGCTCACCACAGTAACGCGCGCGCTGGGCGGTGAAGTCGCTTACGAATTTTCCAACGATGAATTCCGCCGCCCGACGCGCCGCGCGACGACGGTGACCGGCGCATTGGGGGCATCCACGATCGATGAAAGCTGGACCTATGCCGCCGATGGATCGTCGCGTACCTACCGCAATGGCCGAGGCGTCGACGCGTCCACGGAATACGACGAACTCGGCCGCTTGACCACGTTTACGCAAGCCGTTGGCAGCGCTGAACAACGCGTCAGCAGCACGACCTGGCATCCGACTTTGCCGAACACGCCGATCGCGATCGCCGTCGAAGGCGGCGATACTCAACCCAGCAGCACCGGCTGGCTGTACGACGATCGGGGTGCAATGATCGCGCATTGCCTGGGCAGCGGCGATGCCTGTGCTGCCGGCAATGCCACTTCGCGCGTGACCCGGTTCAGCCGCTGCGGTGCGTCGGGCTGCCCGCTGATCGGATTGATCCAGCGGATCGATGGCCCGCGCACCGATGTGGCCGATCTCACCACGTTCGCGTATCACAGCGCCGGTCGCCAGATCAGCCAGAGCGGCGCCTGCGGCCCGCGCGATGGTGATCTGCAATCGATCACCAATGCCTTGAACCAGACGGTCACCTTCACCGATTACGACTGCGCCGGCCGCGTCACCCGCATGGTCGATGCCAATGGCGTCACCACCGATCTGACTTATCATGCACGCGGCTGGCTGTTGACCCAGACCGTTGACGGCACCGCCACCACCACGTTGACCTATAACGATGTCGGCGATGTCACCCGCATCGTTCGGCCCGGTGGTGCCACCTTCGACTATCGCTACGACGATGCGCGCCGGTTGACCCGCATCACCGACAGCCTCGGCAACCGCATCGACTACGCGCTCGATGATGCCGGCAATCGCACCGCCGAAACCCTACGCAGCGCCTCGGGTGGATTGGCGCACACGCTCGACCGGACCTACGACAGCCTCAGCCGTGTGTACCAACATCTGAACGCACAGAGCGCTGCTACTACATTTGGCCACGATGCCAACGGCAATCAAGTCCGGATGACCGATGCGTTGAACCGCGCCACCGTTGGCGAGTTCGATCCGCTCGACCGACTGAT
>JANMSL010000596.1:0-5908 GCA_031389245.1 Lysobacterales bacterium
CGTCCCTCGCTGAACATCGCTTCGTAGCTGTCCGCGCGCTTGAGTGTCGGCTGATGCGCGGCCGACCAGTAAGCACCACTGGTCACGTCGCGCAAATAGATGAAGGAGCCCCAGTGATCGCAGGTGCTGTCTTCACGCCAACGGGTTACCGCCAGCTCCCGCCATCGGCTGTATCCGCCACCTGCATTGGTTACCATGACCTGATAGCGACCGTTCGAAAGCAGCTGAACCGCCGGACTCGGCGTATGCGCGCCCATCGGTAGCTGCGCCGATGCCGTCGTCGCATCGTTCAGTGCAACCCCTTCGGAATTCTCAGCAATGTGCGCGCGGATAATACTGCTCTTGGGAATTCGTTCCTGCAGCAATAACAGCGTCGCCTGGATCTGCGGAGCCGACTCAAAACGACGCTGCATTGGCCGATCCAGGATCAGATGGGACAGTGCCAACAGACTCATGCCCTGATGATGCGCCATGAACGAGCGCACGATCGCGCCGGTTTGGCCGCGCAACAGGCGCGAGGGCGTGTAATCAATCGCCTCATAAAAACCGAAACGACCTTCAAGTCCGCTGGCAGCCAGGCGCTGCAAATTGGCGCAGGCAGCTTCGGGCTCTACCATCAGCGCCAATGCCGAGGCATACGGCGCGACCACCAAATCCTCGGAAAGCCCGCGCTTCAGCCCGAGGCCGGGAACCCCAAACGCGTGATACTGATAGTTGCGGCTCGCATCAATCGTGTTGTAGCCCGATTCCGACACGCCCCACGGAACACCACGCTGATTGCCATAGGCAATTTGCCGTGCAACTACCGCGCGGCAAGTCTGGTCGAGCAATGTTCCGTCATAACTGGGCATCACCAGCATCGGCATCAAGTATTCAAACATTGAGCCGCTCCACGACACCAGGATCGGCGCGCCGCCTACCAACGTCTGCAAGCGTCCCAATGCAAACCAGCTTTCCTGCGGCAATCGCCCTTGGGCGATAGCGACAAAGCTGCACAGCCTCGCCTCCGATGCAAGCAGATCGTAGAAGCTTGTATCGCGCCGGAATTCATCGACGTTGTAGCCAATCGAAAGCAGGTGTCGCCCACGGTCGTAAAGGAATTCGTACTGCATCGTGGCAAATTCATTCGCCTGCAATGCCAACGCCTCGCACGCCACAATGCGTACGCTGGCTCGCTCCGTGGAAATCACCAGCAGTCTGCAAAGCTCTACCAGACCCGCTTGCTCGGCGGGTGCCAGAGCTTCCAGCATTCCCGTGTCGATGATCGTGAGCAACTGGTGGCGGCGATTGCTCAGCTCTCGAAGCGTCGGAACAGCCTCCAATTGCGCGCTAAGAACAGATTGCGAGATGGCAGACAGCGCAGCACCGATCCCGCCTGCCGCCCGAAACGTCGGGGAACCCAGCCAGGGTGCGAGGTAGTGCAATTCCTCCAGTGCTTGTCGACACTGCTGCAGAAACCTGTTCGCCCAATTGCTCGCTTCGGTGCGCTGCGCGGAGGTAAAGCGAACCACCAGCGTCGCTGCGCAATTTGCCAGCGCCTCAAGACTCTGCACCACGTTCTCAAGCCGCAACGGGCGAGACTCGGTGGCGGTATCCAGCAACTGCTGCAACTGGAAGACCGCTGCGGAATCCGTATCGACATCGGCGTCGACCAACTGGGAAAGTGTGTCTCGCAGTCCGGAAAAAAGACTGGTTCCAACGATCGCTTGATCCGGCAAGGCCAATAGTCCAGATCGCAAGGTCAGCAGGTGGCCGGCGAGATTGCCGCTGTCGACCGACGAGATATAGCGCGGGGGCAAAGGCTGCAATGATTGCGTGTCGTACCAGTTGTAGAAGTGTCCCTGATGCCGTTCAAGCTTGGCCATGGTGCGAAACGTGTCAGTCGTACGCTCGATCAGCGACCCTGCGGTGAGGTAACCAAAGTCGTAGGCGGACACGTTGGCGAGTAGCGCCAAACCGATGTTTGTCGGCGAAGTGCGGTGTGCGGTTATCGGACCGGGATGCTCTTGAAAGTTGTCCGGGGGCAGCCAATTGTCTTCAGCGATGACAAACTGTTCAAAGTACGCCCAGTTCTTTCGCGCTATGCGTCGCAAAAAAGTGAGTTGATCCACGGTCAGTTGTGGCTCGCGGCGAGACAGCGGCCGACTGAGCCACCAGGCAATGCCTGGTGCCAGCAGCCACAGCAGCAACACCGGGGTGACCGCCACCAATGCGTCCGGCCTGGTCCACGCAAACGCCACCACCGCGAGCGCGGCGCAGACCGGCGCGATCCACATGGAACGGTATGAGGCGATGAGCTCGATTCGGTCAAGTTGCTTCGGCTCGGTCGATTCCTTGCCGGTCACATCGGGGCTCGCCGCGCTCGATGCCACCGCCCACTCGAGTAGCCGCCGACGCGAAATCAGCATTCGCCAGACCGAGCGCAGTATCGAGTCCATATTGACCATCGCCTCGTAAGGAAGACAGGCAATCCGGAATCCGACCAGGGCAAAGCTACGACCGGCCGAGCGCAGCACAGCGAGCAGATGCTGAGTCAGCAAAATTTCTTTTGGCCAACGAAGTAGATCGACCAACGCGACCAGCAAAGGCGGAATCAACACGATTTCAAACACCGCGAGCGTCCATGATCCGGCCCGCGGCAACAGAACCCATCCCAGCAACAGCAACAAAAGCAAAGCTGCCGGCATCAAGCTGCGGCGCAGATTGTCGAGCATCTTCCACCGCGACAACGCCGAAAGTGGGTTGCGCAGACTCACGCCATCCGGGCCGGGGACAAACGGCAGCAGCCAATGTGCAATTTGCCAATCGCCGCGAATCCAACGTTGGTGTCGACTCACGTCCGCCTGGTAGCGCGGCGGGTACTCCTCAAACAGATGCACGTCGCTCAGCAGACCGGATCGCGCGTAGCATCCTTCCAGGAGATCATGACTCAGGATGCGATTCTCCGGCATGCGTCCCTTGAGCACGCCCTCAAATGCATCGACGTCGTAAATGCCCTTGCCGATGAAAGAACCCTCGCCGAACAAATCCTGATAGACGTCTGACACGGAGCGTGTATACGGATCGATTCCGGGCTCGCTACCGCACAGCTGGGCGTAGCGCGATCGACATGCTGCGGACAGACTCGCCGCCATGCGCGGCTGCAGAATTCCGTACCCGCTGCGTACGCGCTGCATTGACGGGTCAAAGCGGGGCCGGTTCAGCGGATGCGCCATTGCGCCCACAAACTGACGCGCCGAATCACGCGGCAATTGCGTGTCAGTATCCAGCGTGATGACGTATTTGATCGCGGGCATCGCGTCGATATCGCCAACAATCAGTGAGAAGCATTCCTGGCCGCTGCCACGCAACAGCGCATTGAGCTCTGCTAGTTTTCCGCGCTTGCGTTCATAGCCCATCCAGATTCGGTCTGCCGGATTCCAACGCCGCGGACGATGGAACAGGAAGAAGCGGTCGCTATCAGCACCAGGGTATTTCTCGTTCAGATGCTCGATGCCCATTCGAGCTTGGCGCAACAGTGGCTCATCCTCGGCAAGTACCTGCTCACTGGCATCGCGAAAATCGGTGAGCAGCCCGAAGTGTAGATGGACGTCGGAGTTACCCAGGAAACGCACTTCCAGCGCCTCGATCAATGCTTCAATATCACGTGCGTTGCTCAGCAGCGTGGGTACCACCACCAGCGTGCGCACTTCGGGCGGTAGCCCTGAGGCAAAGTCCAATCGCGGCAACAGGCTCGGCGTAACCAGTATCGTCACCAGCCAGTTGCTCAGTGCCGAAGCCAATTGACTCGTGGCCACAAACGATAGCGCGGCCATGAGGGCGAGCCACCAGAATCCGACGCCATGATCTTGCACCTGAGTGACAAAGACTGCGGCGAACATCGCCGTCATCAGCGCGATCGAACCAAGATAGAGCAATAGCGGTGCGTGGCCATTGAGTTGCTGCATCTGATCGGTCGCTGTACGACGCGCTTGCACAGCGCGTTCCAGTTGCTCTCGGCCGCGATCGATCAGATAGAAACCCACGTGCGCGCTGACGTCGTCTCCGCCCCGATCTTTGGCAGCTTGATGTGCGAGCTCGATGGCGGCGCGCGCCACCTCAACTTCAGCCATGGGACTGTGCTTGGCGAGCCGATCTACCACATGCCGGTAACGATCACGCGTGGCGAAATCCATTTTGCCATAAACACCGCCAAGGTCACTCAATAGCACATGCTCTACATGGCTCATGGTCTCGACAAATATGCGCCAGTCCATTGCGCCGAGAAAGCGCAAACTGCCGATGCTGTTGCTGATCGAGACCTGATCGGCCGCTTGCTGCTGGGCCTCGGAAAGCACCATCTGCTCGATGGTCAGGCTCGATTCCGCAAGACGCTGCTCAATCCACGTGAGTGGCAAGGCAAGCGCCGGACCACGCCCTTGCAGGCTGCGCGCAATCTCAGCGACGAACGCACTGACCATCGGCGGATTCGACCGCGCCATATCCGCAATCACCAGGATCAGACTTTTCGGATCCAATTCTCCGATTTCGATCATCTGATTCGCCCAATCCTGAGCGACGTCAACGTTGATTTTTGCTGCATTGATGCGAGCGCCGACACGACGCAGATTCTCGATCAGTGCCAAGCGCAACATGATCGGAATCGCCCACAGTTCGCCCAGCGCCAGCGGTGTCACCGTCTGGTAGGCAGCGACGAAGCGACTGAGAACCTCAGCGTCAATGCGCCCATCGCCGTGAGAGATCGCCTCCAATGCGAGGTCATAGACACGCGGCAACCCCGCGGACGGCCCCTGAGACAAACGCGGCAACTCGCGGCTGTACCCCTTGGGCAGATGCAATCGGGCGGTACGGATCTGCTCTTCAATCAGGTAGAAGTTGTCCAGCAGCCACTCTCCCGCGGGTGCAATCCGCGACTTGGCTTTGACTGCCGTCGTGAGCACGCCGCAGGTTTCGATCAGAACGCGCTCGTTGTCATCCAGCCGCCGCAACAGCCGATTGTGCGCACCGGGTTTACTCAATACATGCGCGCCAGCAAGGAATTTGCCATGACGCTCCATTTGATCGGCGCTGAATAGCTCTGCGCGAAATGGCGTTTGGTCGTCGCTCCAGCGGTGCCCGAAGCGCCCGCCGACACCATCACTCAGCCACGAGCCGGGAAAGCGGATCAGTTCCCTGAGCACAGTGCCTACGCTCATAGGGCCGGCCCGGGCACGGCCAACCGAAGTCGCGTCTCTTCACCAATATCAATCAAGCGAGCTGATCGCTTAAGGAACCACTGAGCCGGTGCATTTCCCGTCTGCAGGCGCGCACATTCGCGACCGAACGGGTAGCCCGGTTGCAATGGTCCACGGGATCTTTCTGTCGCGCGCAGTAGCGCCTCAATCACCGCTTGCGGCATTTGAATGCTGCTCCTTGCGTTCATCGCATGTCCTGTTGTGCCGCGTCTGACATTGAGCCCATGTATACGCGCTGGCTTGTTAAAGATCGGTCTGCCAGCACACACAACGGACCCTCGGCAACGCAATCGTGCTACTGCCGAGCGTCACCGTTAGTCGGCGTGTGCACTACTTCGGCAAACTCGGCCATTTTCCGGTCGGAGCAGGAGATCGGGTTATTGTGGGCTGCTGCGACGACGGTGCAGCGAAAAACGGCTTACCGCCTGCTCCACCTTCTTTTGCGGTGTGCCGAACAGACCGCTAATGGAAAGTAGCGTAGGCTCGCGCTGGGCGTGGGTGCAGGGCGTGGGGTGTCTTTCTGGATCGGGATGGTGCCAGGCAACCTCGTGTCAGCAATCCCGGACGACCTGTAAGGTGCATTCAGATAAGGATTATCGTGCAGAAGCGAGTTTCGAAAGGTGACATCGGCGATGGTAGCGCCGAGAAGAAATCCGGCCACGAAGGCGTCGTGG
>JANMSL010000611.1:0-10919 GCA_031389245.1 Lysobacterales bacterium
AGGACAGCAAATCCCTCGACGACGTGGTTCGTGCGCTGCGCCCACTGCGCAAGGTCTCCACCACAGAGTTCATTGTCGCGAGTGAAAAAGTTCTGGCTGCGAAGTCGAAGGTGCTGGCCACGACACTGCTGCAGTGAGACCGGGCGGGCCCTGGCTCACCGCTGGCGATCGTTGGACAATGGCGGGCCTGAACCCTTTCCATGACGTGCGACGTCCACCGATGCGGTCATCATCGCTTCACGCTTCGATGCTTCTGTTCGTCGCAGCGCTGTTGCTGCAACTTCCGTTGATTTTCAATCCCGGATACTTCAGTCACGACGAGTTGCAATGGGCGTCCTGGTCGGTGGACCGCGCCTGGAGCGATGTGCCCTGGGCGCGACTGAGTGACTGGGAATCGTTCCAGTATCGCCCGCTGACTTTCAACATCTGGATGCAACTGTCGCGCTGGTTTTTCGACACGCCCTACCTGATGCATGCGGCCTGCGCGCTGATCGGCGCCTTCAATGCCGTGCTGTTGCAACTCTGGATGCGACAACTCGGCGCGACGCCAAGTGCGGCGTTCATCGCTTGTTTGATCTGGGTGCTCAACCCATACGCGATGCTCACGCACGGTTGGGTCGGAACGCTGGCCGACGGCCTCTGGGTCGCCTTTGCACTGACCGGCATCGTTGCCGTACAGCGCTTTGCCGGCCTTGCGCAGTCCAGCACAGGCAGCAACTGGCAGGCCGCTGCAATTGGTTTTGTGCTGACCGCAGTGTCACTACTCTGCAAGGAAGCCGCGTTGGCGTTGCCTGCTGCATTCCTGATCAGCTGGTATTGCCTGGGTCGCAAATCGACACATCTGATGGCGGGCCTGGCCAGCTCGCTCGCCGTGCTGATCTATCTGTGCCTGCGGCTGCAGCCAATGCTGGCCGGCACGGAAATCACGGCCGCTTATTCGCTCAGCACGCCTGCACCGTTGCAACGCTGGTTCGAGTATCTGTTGTTTCCAGCGCTGCTGACACGGGCGGAACCGCGGGCGCTCCTGCTTGATGCCTTCGGCATGCGCCACTGGCTCTCCATCGTGTCAATCGTCGCGATGCTGTCGATCCTGCTGGTTCGCAACTGGCGAATGGGCTTGCTGTGGATTCTGGCCCCGCTTGCAGCGCTGGTGCCGGTGCTGTTGCTGCCCGCCAGTTTCAGCCACTACGCCTACGGCGCGAGCGCCGTAGCGGCATTGCTGCTGTGCCTGGCCGCGCCGTCAATGCCATGGCTAGGCAGGAGCGCCATGATTCTGTGGCTGACATTGACAGTCCTTCACGGCCTGCAAATCGCCGGCAATCTGCACCGATCCGGGCGCATCCAGTCCGTACTCCTCGACAATATCGCCGCGCTTCGCAGCAACCAGCCAACTACGGCATTGCGCATTCGATCGCAGCAGCAAAACCAGCAATCGATCATCATGCGTTCGCTGTCCGGAATCCCGAGCTACCGAGGCGTAGTGTGGGGTGACTTCGTGGTGCCTGTTGGACACAGCGATGCCAGCGCCACGCACCAGATGAAAGGTGATGGGCAACTTGAATCATTGCTTGACGGGGAATGAGCGCCCGCGATCGGCGCCTCGACGAAATCGATCACCAATTTCCGAGGTCCCACTCCGGCATGAAAACGCATCTGGAATATGGACTCAATGTGAATCTGGTTGAAACGCATTTCTGATTATTCATGAATCGCACAGGCCAATTTGATGCCGCGCACTATCGCTGCTGCGTTTCTCTTGAACAGCCTGTTTTGGCCGCGATGCGTAAATCGGACAAAATCGGACATGGCACACCCTCTCAACGGATCTGAAACTTCGATAGAATCTGTCTTTGGCCGCGCTCATACTGGGTCGGCGAGTCAGTTTCATTCTATTCTAGACCGAGAGCGTTGATGCCTGAATCATCGGAGCTGCGCCGCATGCCCCGAATCGCGGTCGTCGCGGGTACGCGGCCAGAGGCGATCAAGTTGGCCAGTGTGGTCGCAGCCCTCAATCGATTGAATCGCTTCAATGTTGTTGTAGTCGACTCTGCTCAGCACAACGGTCTCGCGTCCTCGACCTTCGCCGAGTTCGGAATTGCCACGCAAAAGCTTTCCGCGCATGCGCTTGGGAAGTCGTTGGCTCAACGCAGCCTGATGCATATGCGGGCGATGTCGTCGGCGCTGGCGGATTTCGCGCCAGCAGCGGTTGTCGTGCAGGGCGACACGCTGACTACGTACTCTGCGGCACATGCGGCTCGTCGCCTTGGTGTTGTGGTCGCGCACGTGGAGGCGGGGCTTCGAGCTGACCAACCAAACCGCCCATGGCCGGAGGAGTCCATCCGGCGCCGCATTGCGCGAATCGCTGGTTGGCACTTCCCGCCCACAGCGTTGGCAGCGACACACCTGGTGTCCGAGGGGATCGATCGGAGCGCAATGGCAATGGTGGGCAATACTGGCATTGACGCACTGCGCTGCACCCTTGCGTCGATGTCAAACACGCCTTTGATGATGTCACGTGAGATTCTGGTGACGCTGCACCGTCGAGAAGCGTGCGGCCTCGAACTGGATCAGACCTGCGCAGGATTGTGCGCTCTGCTCGATCTCCATCCTTCGTTACGAATCTATTTTCCGTTGCACCCAGATCCGTCGCGAACCGCAGCACTGCGGCGGCACCTTGAGAGCCATTCGAGAATTACGCTCGCGCCTGCGCTTGGCTATCGCGAATTCATCACAAGAATGTGTTCCGCGGCCTTAGTTGTCACGGATTCCGGGGGCATCCAAGAGGAAGCGCCATACCTCGGGGTGCCAACACTCATCGTACGGCGCGAGACCGAGCGTTGCGAAGCGCTGACTTGGGCTGGAATTCGGCGGGTCGATCCCGTCGCGAACCAAATTTTGTCTGCGGGTTCAGCGCTGTTGGGCATCGCAAGACCTCAACCGTGGCCGTTTGAAGTCTCGTCGCCCTTTGGCGATGGGCACTCCGGCAGTCGCATTGCAGACTGGCTCGCGTCAAAACTGCTTGGGACGGTGCAAATGCGCCCCGCAGATGTCTGTGCCGAACGCGCGATCCCGCTTGTGCGCTGGGCATGAAGCCACTGTCTCATCAAGCGGTATCAATAGAGCTCGCTCAAAACCGACTACGTCTATGGCTACTGGATACGGCGTTGGCGACGGAGAATTTGTCCGTGCCCGGAGCCTATGCCGTTGATGGCACCGCGCGCTATGCGTACCCCGAAGCTGGCGGGTATGCCTTGGTCTGGCTTGCTGACCTGTCGATGCGTCAACCGTGGCGTCGTCCGGTGCTGAGCTCCAAAGCAACGGCCATTGTCGCTTGGTTGGCGACGTTGCTCCGTACTGGAATGCCAACCCGCGTTACGCTTGGCGCCGAACCGGAAGACTGGCGCAACTGTGTACGCTTCTGTTTTGATATCGCTGTCGTGCTTCGAGGCTTGGTGGTGGCACGTGCCATGGACCTGGTCGACTCGGCAGCGGATAGCGTCGCTGCAGAAGTGAATTTGATGCTTGCGGATTTCATCACCGTAGGCGGCGAGTTGAAAACAGTCGCCGCGCGCTCGGATCATCTTTCACCGCCTGATCGGTGGTCAACACGCGCAGGTCCGTTCCTCGCCAAACCGGCGGCTGCGATTCTGCAGGCGTCCGCATTCGTACCCGTATCGGAGGCCCTGATCGCCTCCGCCCATGTCACTTTGCGCCAGGCAAGCTCGCTACCGGTAGCCAGCATCCACCCGGAGAACCGCCACGCAGCGCTTTATGCAGCCGAAGGTCTTCTGATCGCCGGAACCCTGGCTTCGGAAACTTCCTGGACTGAGCACGCCACGGCGATCACCCGTCATCTCGCAGAGGTGCTGAATCGGGAGGGCGAGTTTGCACAGTCCAATTGCGGCGGCGGTCCGCAACGAAGTGATGTCTTGGCCCAGTGGCTACGCATGGCCCGCTTGCTGGACATCGACCCACCTTTGCGCGCTGTCACCGCCGATCGTCTTGCTGCGGTTGTGCGCGGTGACGGTTCGCTGCCATTCGACTTGAGTGATGACGATGGGGGCACCAGCACCTGGTGCGCTTTGTTTGCTGAGCAGGCACTCTCGCTATGCGATACAACCGAGCTGCGCAGGGAGTGCATTGCATGTCTGGTGTGAAACCGTCTGCGTCAGACTTCGGACCCTGCGCGGCTGAGCTGTCGTTGCGTACCGCGCCGATGCCACGCGTACTTTGGATCGAGCTGACTTCCCGCTGCCCGTTCGACTGCGTGTTTTGTTCTCGAAAACTGCTACGAGGCAACGGGTCGCACATGCCCTTCGCCATGTATCGCCGCGTGCTCGAGGAGCTTTCCGATCCCGCGATCATTCGACTCAACTACTCGGGAGAGTCGGTGCATCACCCACAACTGATCGAAGCCTGCCAGCTCGCTGCGGGGACCGGTGCACAGGTCGAATTAGTCACCGCGCTGGCGGCGCTACCCGCGCACAAGGTTGACCCGCTTGTAGCCAGCGGATTGAGCCGGCTAACGGTTTCATTGCACACGCTCGACGCCGAGGCGTTCAAAGCGATGTATCGCTTCAGTACAGTTGATGCCCTGACCTCGCGTCTTGAACGGGTTGTGCAACTCACCCGCTCAAACCCGAACACGACGCTGCGCACGGTCGATCTCGCCTTTGTCGCGATGAGACGAAACCTCTCCCAATTGCTCGCGGTCGCGGAGTACGCTACTCGTCTGGGTATCTCGCGCCTCGCAGTGCATCCGATTATCCGGCGCGATCCCATTGACGAACAATTTGCCGAAGAACTGGATGGAGACCGCCTACGCCCCGAATTTCTAGCCGATCTGGAACGAAGCGTTACGAAGGTACGGTCGGCGCACCCACAACTGAGTATCGAATTTTCAACGACGGAATCAGCGACGCCGACAATCCTTGGTGCGCAACCCGCGTATTTTTCTGGCCAACTTCCGAACTCCGGTGTGCGAATTTCAGGTTGTGATCAAGACCCCTTCGAGACCATTCACATCCTCTCCGATGGCCGGGTTGTAACCTGTGAAGTGCGTGACCAAATCGTCCTGGGCACTCTTGTCGATTCAACTCTATCGAATATTTGGCACAACGAAAAGTTTCGCAGTTTCCGCGAGCAGCACACGCTGGGTCGCGACCCACATTGCCGCTCTTGCCCATACAAGCGGGCGCATACGCTGACACTTCCGGCTTCACGGGTGCGACCTGGAGTCGAAGGCGACCACGCCCTCATCGCGGGCTGGCACGGAGTCTCGAACGAGCAGTTGGCTTGGAGCGCGCCGATCGCGTTGATGTACCTGCGGGCAGTTCCACGCGGCGGGATGCTAAGACTGCGCGGCATGCTTCCTGATGGCGGTGACCAGCGCAATGCGCTTACGATCAGTATCGGAGGAGCCCCTGCCCTTCGCATCGACGCCAATCGCCGCGGAATCCTGACGTTCGAAATCGAACTCCCCGTAGCCGCCACAAATGACACGACGACTGCCTTGCATTTTGCCGTCGATGTTGCGTACTGTCCACGAAAACGCGGCGTGAATCAGGACACTCGCGCACTAGGATTCGCACTCATCGAAGCCCAATTGGCGTCGTACACGTGATTGCATGGGGCAATAGCTGGCGACAACGCCTCCGGCTTGCGCCGCTGCGCGCAGCACTGGCAGTTGAGCGCGCGCCCGAGAGAATTCAGCAAAAAAAAGTTCGGTGGGGTCCTGGCATCAGCGTACTCATTCCCGAGCGCGACGCACCGCAGCTGCTGTGGGAATGTCTCACAGCTTTGGACCGTGCGATCGTTCTGGTGACCGAGCCGGTTCAGGTCATTGTCAGCGCCAGTGGAGCAGCGCTCAGTCGTTGGGATCGAATCCGATTGCAATGGCCTGCACTAATCTTTGTGCACCACGAAGCGCCACTGGGCTTTGTCGGAGCGGTTCAGCGCGGCCTGCAACAGGTCGAACACGACTGGGTATTCCTGCTCAACAACGATGCGCGCCCGGAGGAAAATGCTTTGCAGGCCCTGCTCGATGCGCGTCGCGACGATGCGTTCTCATTGGCGGCGCGCATCCTGGTCGATGACCCTGAAGCCGCATTGGAGGAGACGGGCTTTACCGGCACAGCAATGATCGATTCAGAGATTCTGCTCTTCGATATCGAACCGGGTGACGGCGACTCAGCTCCGCGCACCCATTTTTACAGTGGCGGTGGAGCTTCGCTGTTCAGGACCGCGCCGCTTCGCGGCCTGTGCAGAAAAGCCGGCGACTACGAACCTGGGTTTGCCGAAGACGCGGAGTGGGGACTTCGTTCCTGGCAGCAGGGATGGAGCAACTGGTTCGTCCCGATGTCCCGAGTCCGGCATATCCGCGGCGCGAGCTTCGCCCGATTTTTTTCCGGGAACGAACGACAGCGTCTGCGCGATCGCAACAAGCTCTTGCTCGAATTGCGCAATCCCATGCCGGGACACTCGCCACTTCAGCTCATGCGGCGCGTTTGCGCGAGCCCTGCTCGGACCCAAAAAGAGCTCGCGGCTCCGCTGCTAGCTGCACGCGTGCTCGCGCAGCGACTGCAGACGCGGTCAAACTCGACCGAACTCGCCCTATTAGGAACACAGGCACTGCGATTGATTGAGCGCGCTCCGTCATGCCGCCGTTGTGTATTGGTAATCGCACCGTTCGCCCTCTACCCGACGACACACGGCGGAGCGCGCCGGACCATCGAGCTGATCGATGCGTTGAGCAAGACCCACGACGTACTGCTACTCGCTGACGAAGTCGAGCAATGGTCCCTCGAGGTGGTTCGCGCGTTTAAGAACGTGCGTGTGCTGTGGCTAGTTTGGGGGCGAGGTGAGGTAACCGCGCCAGGGCCATCCGCACAGCGCAATAGTCACGCGCATCCGCGGCTTCGCGCTGCGCTGTCTGAGATGCAAACCCGGTTCAATCCCGAGTTGGTGTTGGTGGAGCACGCTGAGCTTCTAGGCCTGATTGATCAGCGCCGACCGGGCGAGCGCTGGATCAGTGACCTGCATGACGTCGAGTTCGAGGCTGTGGGCACAGACAATGATGACGTAATGGGACGCGCGCTCCTGGATCGATTCGATGCAATATTGGCTACCAGCGCGGAGGATATGGCGCTTTTGCACCATCCGCGCTCGTTGCTGGTTCCAAATGGAGCTGCGGTCGACCCGCACAAGTGGAAGCCGTCGCGTAGCGAGGATCTGCTGATGTTCGTGGCCGCCATGCGACACTTACCAAACCGCCACGCGCTCGCCCGATTTATGGAAGAGGTGTGGCCGTTGGTGCTGAGAGCGCAACCAAATGCACGACTCGCCGTGGTGAGTGCACAAGAGCTGCCCTGCAGCGCGCCGGGAGTAGAGCGCTGGCCACCGCAGCTGGATCTGAACGCGCTATACGACCGGGCAACGCTGACCGTCAACCCGCAACGGGCGATCCGCGGCTCGGCACTGAAGTGCATTGAGTCCGTCTGCGCTGGTCGTGTTTGTGTTGCAACAGCAGATGCGGTTCGCGGTTTCAGCGGACTGACGGGAGGAGCACTGCGCGTCCACGACAGCTCGCAAGCGATGGCACAGGAAATCGTTCGACTGCTCGCAGATAGCTCAGCTCGACATGCTTTGGAGCGTCCTGATCCGCGAGCGCTGGCACGTTTTCGCTGGAGTGAATGCTTCGCTCCGTTGCACGAAGTCCTATACCGCTTGACGCATATCCTGCCGTGAACTCGCGCGCCGCCTATGATCGTCTGGCGCCGTGGTACGACGCGGACATGGGCGCAAGCATGCCATTCGACGATATCGAGTGGTACGCGCGCCTTTGCCGGATGTATCCGGGCCCAGCGTTGGAGCTTGGCTGCGGCACTGGGCGCGTGCTGCTGGCGCTCGCAACGCGTGGCGTCGACATCACGGGGCTTGACCAATCCTGCCCCATGCTTCAGATACTGGAGCGCAATCGGCAACGCGTCGCGCCGATGGTTGCTCGACCCTTTCTGATATGTGGTGATGCCGCCGCGCTGCCGCTGCGGTCCACTTTCGCCGTAGTGCTGGCGCCATACGCCGTCGTAACCTACCTGACCGATATGGAACCGTTGACGCAACTGTTCGAAAGTTGTCGTCGCGTCCTAAGGGCAGGTGGCGTGCTGGCGCTGGACACTTTCATCCCTCGTGCCACACATGCTTGGCGAAATTTTCGCATTGACTACTCGCGGCCGTGTCAAGGCGGCCGCCTGCAACGCGCCAAACGCATCGAGCCGATGCCCAATGGTTGCAATCGAATCACTCGCCGATATCAGGTCGTTGACGAGCAAGGCTACCTAACCGATTCATTCGAAACTACCGAGATCATCCGGCCGTGGAGCATTGAGGCGCTGATCCGTTATTCACGCGAAAGTGGCTTCGTCCAGCACGCAATACATTTCGACTACGACCATCGCACGCGCCCTGCATTCCGTCAATTCGCCACGCTGATCATGGCTCCCGCTTAGGGACGAACGTTCTGCACGCTTACCCGAGCACTTTGAGCCACAAACTGCCGCCGCCAAAACCATGCCCAGCCGGCGTTGCCAGCGCGCGCACGACCAGTTCCGGAAAGCGGTGGAACGCATAATTGCAAGCAAACAGCACCTCATAGCGACGGCTGTGTTGCAGCATCACTTGCACCAGGTACTGTTCGTTCCAGCTGCGATTCTCTTCGAGCACCCACGACTTCAGGTACTCGAACGGAAGAAAAATATCGTGGATGTGGACGATCACTCCAGGCCGCAGACGCGGCAGCACACTAAGATATAGATGATTGACATCGCTACCGGTCTTGCAGACATGCGAGGAGTCAATGAACAGCACATCGCCGGACTCCAGTCGATCGAAATAACTTGCTTCAATCTGTTGAACCTTGCGCACATCGAGCCGTGAAATTCCGGGCACCCCGTCGCTCAGAAATGCACGCGGAAAAGGCTCCACGCAAACGAAATCCATGCTGCCGGCAAAGAAGCGCTGATTGACATCGGCACTCAGCAGCGAAGAGAACCCAGAGCCGATCTCCACCATTCGTTTTGGTCGCAGCTGCCTCAGGATGACGAACAGCGCGCGACAATCAAGCCAACTGAATTGACTATTTTGGACGAAGAACTGGCGTTCATCATCAGCAGGCGCCTGCTCGGGATAGTCGAATTCCGGCATGAATCGCGGAAACCATTCGGACAGAATCCGCTCAGTGCCGGAATCATTGAAATCCAGCCCAGGGCAATCTGGCATTCCTTCTGGCCAAAGTTCGTCGGCACGCTCGATGAGCTCCGCCGGGTCCACCACTGGCGAATAAAAATGTCCGTTTTCATGAGCGGTGTTGATCGTAGTGCTATTCATAAATCGCGGCTGTTCCTAAATCGCTTCGAGATGGCGCACAACGCGGCGGTCGCACCGCGGTCTTGAGTCTGCAGGTGAACAATTCGTGAGTGAATGAATTTGTAGTAATCGACCCCACCTTCCATCGGCGTTCAGCGGCTGATCGCTCTGTGCGCTGATTTTCACCGGCAGGACGCGCAGTTCAAACAGGCCTTGTTGCCAACGACCAGGCACAACCTTGACCTGGGGACTGCCGAACGAGCGAGCGGGTATGCGCTGTCATGCCGTACCGCTGGACCAGTATGAGATAATTGAGGATCATAGATGCATTCCGTCATGAACACTTGACTGTATCGAGCGTTCGCTCGCCGAACCGTCATTCTCGACCGAATCGGTCTCGACCACCACCTAAAGAGTAGCAACGTGCTCGATTCAATCAAGTTGATATGGAGTCGATTCCGGGCGAGACCGGATGTCGATGAGGTGAGAGCCAAAGCAACCACGACAGTCAAAGCCAGGGTCGACATAATTGCGCCCGATGAACCCGCTTCGCTTAGCTACGAAGACAAGCGAAAACAGGAGACCGACCGTTTCGCTAAGGAACTCGAGATCAACAACCTTCCCGCGATCTTTCACTACTGGTCGAACACGCATCTGCTGCCGCAGTTCCAGGCATTTGGCTACTTGCACCCCGAACATTTTTTCGAAACTGAGCTGGCGTGCGTAATTCGTGCAAACCCCGGACATGTCTGTCACTTTGCCAGCTTGGGATCCGGCAATGGCGACGCCGAAGTGCGCATCGCTCAAGGCTTGCTCGCACAGGGGCTCAGCACTTTCTGCATCGA
Source organism: Lysobacterales bacterium (assembly GCA_031389245.1). GTDB lineage: Bacteria > Pseudomonadota > Gammaproteobacteria > Xanthomonadales > Ahniellaceae > 0-14-3-00-62-12. The sequence continues at coordinate 10,209 of JANMSL010000611.1, forward strand.
TTGCCTGGAACTGACACCGGAGATGAATGCGCGTACGACGGAGTTGGCACAACTGTCGGGCGTCGCATCGCAAATTCGAGCACTTGCGGTGGATCTCAATAGCTGGACTCCGCAGCACGCCTACTCCGCGATCATGGCCAACCAGTCACTTCACCACATGGTGGAACTGGAACGCGTTTTGAATAACGTCAAGAACGCGATGAGGCCTGAGGCACGATTCCTGATTTCCGACATGATCGGACGCAACGGTCACCAACGCTGGCCTGAGGCCCTGGCAATCGTTCGCGAATTCTGGAATGAACTTCCACAAACCCACCGACACAATCTTCTCCTCAATAGGGCGGAGCCCGAGTTTCTGGACTGGGACTGCTCGGTTGAGGGCTTTGAGGGGATTCGCTCGCAGGACATTCTTTCACTGCTCTGCGAGCGTTTTGATTTCGAGCTGTTTCTGCCTTTTGCCAATATCATCGACCCATTCATCGACAGGGCTTTTGGTCACCATTTTGATGCTGATGGCCCATGGGATCGGGATTTCATCGACCGCGTGCATGCCCGCGATGAGATCGAGCTAGCTGCGGGCAACATCAAGCCTACACATCTGATTGCGGTGTTGACCAAGACGGCGCCAGTGCAGCGGCGATGGCGAGCCGGTTTCAACCCAGAAACCTCTATACGGCGCTGACTGAACCCGACAGCAGGTTCATGTGATCA
>JANMSL010000621.1:0-5702 GCA_031389245.1 Lysobacterales bacterium
CGCCTTGGGGCCGTGGTCGCCCCGGCTGGCATATCGAATGCTCAGCGATGTGCGAGGCGCACCTGGGCGACACCATTGACATCCATGCGGGCGGCGTAGACCTGCAGTTCCCGCACCACGAGAACGAGCTGGCGCAGAGTACCTGCGCGCACGGCGGCAAAGTGTTCGCGCGCTTCTGGTTGCACAACGGCATGCTCAACATGGACGGCAAGAAAATGTCCAAGTCGCTGGGCAACGTGTTCCGCGTCCACGACCTGCTCGCCGAACACCCGCCGGAGGCACTGCGCTACGCCCTGCTATCGGCACATTACAGCCAGCCACTCGACTGGTCCGATACGCTGATCGAACAGAGTGTGCGTACACTCGATCGTTATTACGGCACTCTGCGTGAACTGGCAGACGTCGACATCGCGATCGCGGAGCAGCAAGTGCCCGAAGCCTTCGAGTCCGCGCTCTGCGACGACTTGAACACGCCGCAGGCGTTGTCAGTGTTGGCACAGATCGCGGCCGATGCGCGACGTGCCACCAGTACCGAAAGACGCCGCGCGCTCAAAGCGGAGCTGCTCGGCGCCGGCGCCCTTATTGGTCTCTTGCAGCAATCGCCGGAGGCTTGGTTCAACCGCAATGCGGGCGCTTGCAGTCTCGGCACCGAGCAGATCGAAGCGCTGATTGCAGAACGTCAGGAAGCGAAAAAAGCGCGCCAATTCGAGCGTTCTGATGCGATTCGCCAACAACTTGCTGCGCAGGGAATCGAGATCGAAGATACGCCAAGCGGACCGCGTTGGAAGGCATGCACGTGAGTGAGTCCGCGCAGGAGTCCAGCGCCGAAGCGCAGGCGGCGATCGCCGAAGAATTCGGTTACTTCGGTGACTGGAGCGAGCGCTACCAATATCTGATCGATCTGGGCCGCAAGCTGCCGGATTTTCCGGACGCGTGGAAGGTCGAAGCCAATCGCCTGCACGGCTGTCAGTCGTTGGTCTGGGTGGTCGCCGAAGGCGATGCATCGACGTTGCGATTCCACGCGACCAGCGACTCTGCGATCGTGTCCGGGTTGGTGGCATTGATGTTGCGCGTATATTCGGGCAGATCCGCCAGCGAAATTCTCGCCACCGAACCAGATTTTATCGATGCCATAGGCTTGAAGTCACACCTTTCCCTGACCCGCAGCAATGGCTTGGCAGCATTGCTGGCACGTATTCGGGCCGAGGCGGGAAAGGCGGTTTAGGCGGTTTAGGCGCATCAAGTTGCGGTGAATACGACGGGATTCGCAGAGGCCGTAGTCAGGTGCTTCGGGCGCCACCCCGCGGATCCGGCCCAATCTCCGCGTAGGGCGACTTGTTCGGCTGACGACGCCCGAAGGCGTCGTCAAAACGCGCGCCTTACTCGCCCATTTGGCGTTGACGGTGTTCCCAACGTTCCTGCGCATCGACAGTGCGTTCGGCGGTGGGACGGGCACCGAGGCGATCCAGACCGATCTCGTCGCCAGTATCGACACAGAAACCATAAGCGCCTTCGTCGATACGACGCAATGCTTCGTCGATTTTGGCGATCAACTTGCGGTAACGATCGCGGGTGCGCAGCTCAAGTGAATTCTCGGTTTCACGCGTGGCACGCTCCGCTTCGTCACCGACATCTCGCACCTCGTCACGCAGGTTGTCCATGGTCTGCTTTGATTCCTCGACCAGTTCTGCGCGCCAGTTGGACAGTTTCTGACGGAAATACGCCTGCTGCAGCGGGCCCATGTAGGGCTCTTTGGATGAAGGCTTGTAGCCCTTGGGTACATCGACCTTCACCGCGGTGTGTTCTTGCTTGCGCGTCGACGTGAATGTGGCTGGCTTCTTGACAATGGGTGGAGCAGCCACGGCAACCACAGCCTTGGCCACCGCGTACGCCTTGGCCACTGGCACGGTGCGTTTCACCGCGGCTTTGGGATCAGGTGTCGGAACCAGCGCCGGCTGCGATTTGGCAGACACGGACTTGGCGATCTCAGCAGGCTTGATCGCGGTCTGCTTGGCGACATTGTTTGGGACTTTTGACATAGATACAGGATTCGCCTTGCTCGGCGGTGCCGGCTTCGTGACTGATTTGGCTGCAACCTTGGCGACGGTCTTCTTGCCAGCACCAATGACCGCTTGCACCAACTTGCTGAGTACCCCCGGCTTCTTCACCACGGGCTTGGCTATTTTGGATACTGGCTTGCTGGTTTTGGTCGCCGACTTGGCCACAGGCTTGACGGCCTTCGGCAGCGGTTTTTGGGCCTTCGAACTCGGCTTGGCCGGGAGTTTTTTCACTGGCGCCTTGGATGTTGGCTTGGGCAACGCCTTGGCTGCGGGCTTGGATTTGCCCGCAGGCTTGGCGCCCTTCTTCACTGCAGCTGTGGCTTTCTTGACGGGCTTGGCCATTGCATTACCTCTCCACTGTATTCTGAACTGAGGTTTACCGACTTCGTCGGCCACACTCAAAGGGCGCGTGTTATAGCTTATGCCCCTCGCCTCAGCAACTCGCAACGATACACGTTAGCATTGAACTTCGCTCTGAACCTGCCTCTGGACGTATTCCAGAAGGGTTTGGTGACGCCCTCGTTACAAGCCTTGAGTCCGCGATGCGCGCTTTGTTCCTGAGCCTGATCAGGGGGTACCAGCGTTGGTTGAGCCCGATGCTGGGTACCCGCTGCAGATTTCACCCCAGTTGTTCGCGCTACAGCGCCGAGGCGTTACAGCGCTTTGGCAGCGGGCGTGGGCTATTGCTGGCTAGTTGCCGCATCCTGCGCTGTCATCCACTCAATACCGGTGGCTTTGATGCAGTACCAACACAATTTCCGGCAAAATTCTGGCGGCGCAACCCGGACCGAGCCGCGCCGTTGCAACACACTCATGGCGAATCATTTACCCACCCGCACTGTCAGAATCATCAGGAGTAGTTAAAGAATGACGCGCAACTGGTTGATCCAGAATGCATTAATGGTCAATGAAGGGAGTCGCTTCGAAGGTGATCTGAGAATTCGAGCGGGACGCATCGAGTTGATTGGAGCCGGCTTATCGGCGCGCGCCGACGAGGCGGTGATCGACGCCGCGGGACGTTGGTTGCTGCCGGGCATGATCGATGACCAAGTACATTTCCGCGAACCTGGCCTGACCCACAAAGGCGACATCCAGAGCGAATCCCGCGCGGCCGTAGCCGGTGGCATCACCAGCTTCATGGAAATGCCCAATACCCGCCCGCCCGCAATCAGCATCGAATCACTGGAAGCCAAATTCTCGATCGCGGCACACACTGCCGTGGCCAACTACTCGTTCTACCTCGGCGCCACCAACGACAACCTTGCCGAAATTCGCCGACTCGACCCGACACGAAGTTGCGGACTGAAAGTGTTCATGGGCGCATCCACCGGAAACATGTTGGTGGACAATCCGCAAACGCTTGATGGCATATTTCGTGACGCCCCCGGCATCGTCATTACCCACTGTGAAGACACACCCACCATTGATGCCAACCAGGTGCTGTTCAAGGCCCGCTACGGCGATAGCGTGGGTCCCGAGCACCATCACCTGATTCGCAGTCGCGAAGCCTGCATCAAATCGACGCGGCTGGCGATGGCGCTGGCACGCACGCACAACACCCGCTTGCACGTGCTGCACGTCACCACCGCGGAGGAAGCGCAATTGTTCCAGCCGGGGCCGATCGAAGGTAAGCGCATTACCGCCGAAACCTGTGTACATTTCCTGCACTTCGACGCCCGCGACTTGCAGCCCGATGGCGCCCGACACCTGGGCAACTTCATCAAATGCAACCCGGCAATCAAAGAGTCCAGCGACCGCGAGGCACTGATTGCAGCTTTGCGCGAAGGGCGCCTGGACGTTCTTGCAACCGATCATGCGCCGCATACGCTGGCCGAAAAATTGTTGCCTTATGCCGAGGCGCCTTCCGGCCTGCCGCTGGTGCAGCATGCTTTGCAGTGCGCGTTGGAACGCGTATTTGATGGCCAGCTCACCCTGGAGTGCATCGTCGATCGCTGCGCACATGCCTCAGCGCGTTTGTTTGGCGTGCGCGAACGGGGATTTCTACGCGAAGGTTATTGGGCCGACCTGGTCCTGGTTGATCCGCATAAGCCGCATACGATCCGGCGTGAAGACGTGCTATCACGTTGCGGCTGGTCTCCGTTTGAGGGTGAGACCTTCCGCTCGACGATCGCAGCCACTTTTGTCAACGGAGTTCGAGTCTGGCACCAGGGCAGTTTCGACCAGATCGAGACTGGTTCGCGATTGAGCTTTGACGCGCGGCGATGAGGCTGTCGACGCGCCGTTTGCAATCGCGACAATTTAATTCTGTGTCCTGCACGACGCGCGACATCGCCAAATTTCTCACTTCGCTCGGTTTTATGATTGCCACGTCGTGCTTGAGCGGAGCCGGCACGGTTCGGCTCGAGCTACCCGGCAGTACCACCCAGGGCGCGCTGGTGATGGGCCGGACCGAAAGTGGTGCCATCGTCACACTCGATGATCGAGCGCTGCGCGTGGGCGCCGACGGCGCTTTTCTGTTTGGCGTAGGTCGCGATGAGGTGGGGCCGCTGCAGGTACGAGCACGCATGATCGATGGCCGCCAGGCGCAACAGCAACTGGTGATTGAGGCGCGCACGTTCGAAACCGAGCGCGTCGATGGCGTACCGGAATCCACGGTCAATCCGCCACCCGAGATCGCCCAGCGTATAGCGCGCGAGCAACTTGAAGTTGCGCGTGCGCGTGAGCGCGACGACGCACGCCAGGATTTTCGCTTTGGATTCATCTGGCCGCTGCGCGGTCGCATCAGCGGCCGTTACGGCAGTCTACGCATCCTCAATGGCACGCCGAAAAATCCGCATTACGGCGTGGATGTCGCAGCCAAACCCGGGACGCCCATCATTGCTCCGGCTGGCGGTATCGTCAGCTTTGCCAAAACCGATCTGTATCTGACCGGGGGAACGGTGATCATTGATCATGGCCACGGCCTGTCCAGCGTATTCGTGCACCTGAGCCGACTGCATGTGGTCGTCGGTCAACACATCGAACAGGGCGAGCGACTCGGGCTTGTCGGCGCTACCGGTCGTGCCAGCGGCCCGCATATGCACTGGGGCATGAACTGGTTTGATGTGCGCATCGATCCCGAGCTGATCGTTGGCGCGATGTAGCCCGGATGAAGTGACCGCCTTGTCAGAGCGGTCGTTTGCACTCCATCGGAAGCCCCGCAGTCGTGACGCGTGGTATCCGGCCGATACCACGACAATCACGGCAACAACAAATCCAACTGGATGTTGGAATCAGCAACTCAGGCCGCGGGCTCAACCCGTGGGCCGCGGCCAATCGCGCGTAGGAAGAACCTGCCGCTGATACCGCGCCAATCATCAAAGATCGCATAGATCGCCGGCAACACCACCAGCGTGATCAGCGTCGAGAAAATCAGTCCGCCAACGATTGCTCGCGCCATGGGGAAATACGGTGGCCCATCGCCACCGACCTGGGTGTTGCCCAGGCACAGCGGCATCATTCCGAGGATCGTGGTCGCCATCGTCATCAGCACCGGCCGCAGTCGATCGCGGCTACCCTGCACCAGCGCGTCGTGTCGACTCAATCCTGCCTCGCGCAGCTGGTTGATGTGCTCGACCATGACGATGCCGTTGTTGACGACGACGCCCATCAGGATCAGCACGCCGATCGAGGCCATCAACG
>JANMSL010000622.1:0-2570 GCA_031389245.1 Lysobacterales bacterium
ATGAACTTGCAGGTGATCGCGCCTATGCCGATGACCCTGCCATTGTCGGCGGGCTCGGCCGTATCAATGGCAAATCGGTGATGGTCATCGGCCATCAGAAGGGTCGCGATACCAAGAGCAAGGTGCGCCGCAACTATGGCATGCCGCGTCCCGAGGGGTATCGAAAAGCGTTGCGGCTGATGCAGACTGCCGAGCGTTTTCACCTGCCGGTGATCACGCTGATTGACACACCCGGCGCCTATCCGGGCGTCGGTGCCGAGGAACGCGGCCAGAGTGAAGCGATCGCGCGCAATCTTCTGGAAATGAGCAAGCTGCGCGTGCCGGTCATTTGCACTGTGATTGGTGAAGGTGGCTCAGGCGGCGCGCTGGCGATCGGCGTCGGTGATCGCACCATGATGCTGCAGTACGCCACTTATTCGGTGATCACACCCGAGGGTTGCGCGTCGATCCTGTGGAAAAGCGCAGCCAAGGCTCGCGATGCGGCCGAGGCACTGGGGTTGACCGCGGTGCGCCTGCTTGAACACGGGTTGGTCGACATGGTGATCCAGGAACCGTTTGGCGGCGCCCATCGTGATCCGAAGGAAACCGCTGAGCGCCTGAAACAAGTCCTGATCGGCCAGCTTGCCGAACTTGAGAAACTCGATGTGGATGTATTGCTGACCCAGCGTTACGACAAATTGCGCCGGATGGGGCAGTACGAGGCTGCGTAGGCCAGTCGCTGCTTTGGGTCTGCGCTGCGCGCGGACGCTGTGGTGGGTCCGCGCTGCGCGCGGACGCTGTGGTGGGTCCGCGCTGCGCGCGGACGCTCACCGTCGCGCGGGTGCGCAAGGAGCGTCCGACCACAGGTCGGACCCACAAGAGAGGTCTGCGGGCGCTGTGGTGGGTCCGCGCTGCGCGCGGACGCTAACTGTTGCGCGGGTGCGCAAGGAGCGTCCGACCACAGGTCGGACCCACAAGGTCTGCGGGCGCTGTGGTGGTCCGCGCTGCGCGCGGACGCTTGCTGTCGCGCGGTCGCGCGGTCGCGCAAGCAGCGTCCGACCGCAGGTCGGAACGACAAAGTCTCAGACGAGTTGCTGCGTTCAGGACATATCACCGCAACAGGCCTGCAGCGCCGCCATCGCCACGGTGCCAGCCGTTTCTGTGCGCAATACGCGCGGCCCCAGACGTAAGCGCGTGAAACCTACCTGATCCAAAATCGACAGATCGCGATCCGAGAATCCACCCTCTGGGCCAATCGCGATCGTGACAGTCATTGGTACTTCAAGTTGACTCAAGCCGAACGCAGCCTCGGGATGCAGGCACAATCGCAGTGCACCGTCCGATGCCGCCGGCAGCGCGCCCGCATACTGCGCCAGGCCCTGCGGCAGGGCGAGCTCGGGCACGCGGCTGCGTCCGCATTGTTCGCAGGCGCTCTCGATCACATGTAGCCAACGCGCGTGGCGTTTGTCGGCGCGCTCTTCGCCAAGCTTGACCTCGGAGCGTTCACTTGTGACCGGCACAATGCGCACGGCGCCAAGCTCGGTCGCCTTTTGCAGAATCCAGTCCATCTTTTCGCCGCGCACGATCGCCTGTACCAAGGTCACCGCCAGCGGCGATTCCACATTGACCGACTCCTGGATATCGACCTGCACGTCAACGTTACCCTTGCGCACGCACGCCAGCCGCCCGCTGTAGTCATGCCCATCGCCGTTGAACAACGTGATCGCATCGCCGTCGCGCATGCGTAACACGCGCACCGCATGATCGGCGGCGAACTGCGGCAAGGACAAGGTCTGACCGACACTGATGGGCTGTCGGACGAAGAAGCGGGCGCGACGCATGGGCCAATCCAAATGGGAAAACTTACCCTGGCAACCTTACCGCGAAGCAGAAGCGGCGGAGGGTCTGACCCATTTCGCCCAGCTCGCCACATGGGCGGGCGCTCCTCGGCTGGGCTCTATGCGCATCGCCGCTTTTGCCACCTCGTGTCGATAGTCGCTTGCGACCATACCCTTGAAACCGCAGCGAATCACCCAATCTTGCTGCCACTCCCTGGTTGGTTCGGCGAATCCGCAGATTGCGGCATTCCCAATCGACAAGGTCGGCGCTAGAATTGGCACTCAGTAGTGTCGACTGCTAACACTTTAGAAATAATGCTGTGAAATCAGCACTCTACCGTCTCGTAACTCGCACCGTCCCACAGCCAAATTTGTTCACCCCAGCCATAAAAGAGGTTGCTATGAAGATCCAGCCATTGCACGACCGCGTTGTCATCAAGCGTATGGAAGAAGAGCGTCTGTCCGCAGGCGGCATCGTGATACCCGACTCCGCTACCGAAAAACCGATCCGCGGCGAAGTGGTTGCTGCCGGTGAAGGCAAGCCGCTCGACAACGGCACCACGCGCGCACTCAAGGTCAAGGTCGGCGACAAAGTGCTGTTCGGCAAGTATTCCGGCACCGAAGTGAAAATCGACGGCACCGAATACCTCGTGGTCCGCGAAGACGACATCTTCGCAACGCTCAACTAATTCCCTGCGAGGGCGAATTGTGGGAGCGGCGTGAGCCGCGATTCCCCACGCCTCGGCACTGTTG
>JANMSL010000633.1:0-6112 GCA_031389245.1 Lysobacterales bacterium
GGCCAAGCGCGCTGCCTGAGTGCGCCGCGATGGTCCGACGCGCAATGGCATGTCACCGACCGACGTCGGCCCGTAGGAGCGGACCCGGCCGCGACAGACGTCGACGAATTCGAGACCAATCGCGCCCGGGTGCGCTCCTACGGCAAGCGGCTGACGCTCGCGCCGAGAATCAATGCTTACCCGGTGACGCGATGCTCAGATCTGGTCCAGCGGCAATTTGAGATAACGCACGCCATTGGATTCCGCTTCGGGCAGCGCGCCGGCGCGGATGTTGACCTGGATCGCTGAGAGCATGAGCGCCGGCATTTCCAGTGTCAGATCACGCGCCTGACGCACGCACACGAACTCGGCCTCTGCTATGGCGGAACGAACGTGGATGTTGGCGGCTCTTTGCGCGCCGATGGTGGTCTCGCAGGCGACCGCGCGATTGTTGGGGCCGTAGTCATGGCAGACAAAGACCCGAGTGTTTTCGGGCAAGAGATAGAGTCGTTGAATCGACTGGTACAAGCGCGCCGCACTGCCTCCCGGAAAATCGCAACGTGCAGTGCCAGCATCTGGCATGAACAGGGAATCGCCGACAAACAATGCATCACCAACGCGATAGCTGATGCTGTCGCTGGTGTGGCCGGGCGTGGCGATGACTTCCGCTTCGAGCGCGCCGATGGCAAAACACTCCCCGTCCGCAAACAGATGATCGAATTGACTGCCGTCGACCGGAAATTCTGCACCGAGTCCAAAGAGTGCGCTGAAGGATTTTTGTACGTCGCAAATACCCCGACCGATCGCCAGTTGCGCCGCCGGCCGCTGCGCCTTCAACCAATGCGCGGCGCTCAGGTGATCGGCGTGGGCATGGGTTTCGAGAATCCAGGCGAGTTCGAGACCTTGGGCAACAATGAAGTCGAGAACGCGCCTGATTGACGTGAGTCCGGTGCGCCCGGATCTCGCATCGAAATCCAGGCACGGGTCAATGACCGCCGCGGTGTAGCCGTTGGGATCGCGCAGCACATAGGTGTAGGTATTGCTTTGGGCGTGAAAGAACGGCGTGACCATGGGCTGCATTGGGAAATTCCAGATTAGTGCCAAGCCGTCAGCAGCTCGGGGACGCTTCGCCACAGGATATACACACTCATCAACAGCAGAATGGTGGCAAATCCCCGGCGCAGCATCCACTGCGGAATCCGGCCGCCGATTTGCTGGCCGACGAGACTGCCGACTGCACCCACCGCGATGAAAATTCCGATCAGTTGCCAGTCCAGGGTGGTGCCGGCGGCACGCAATGCCCAGTAGTGGGTGGCGAAGCCGCTGAAGGCGTTGACGCTGATGATGAACAGGCTGGTACCTATGGCGCGATGCATGCTAAGTCCACCCAACAGCACCAGTGCCGGCACAATCAGGAATCCGCCACCGACGCCGACCAGGCCGGTCAAAATGCCGACGAGCACACCGTCACCGGCAAGACGGTAACGGTTGCGGAGTGAAACTGCGGCCGGCGCTTGCGGCGCTCGCAGCATGGTCGCCGCCGCAGCCAGCATCACCAAGGCGAAGATTGCCAGCTGCAGCGGTCCAGGAAGAAAGCTTGCCAACGCGGCGCCAAGATAACTGCCCAGCATTCCGGGGCCACCGAACAACAGCACGCTGCGGCCATCGACCTGACCGCGCAGCGCCGACGGAATTGCGCCGATCAACGCGATCGCGCCGACAATCAGCAGCGAACCGGCAATCGCAACTTTCTCCGGTTGTCCGAGTACGTAGACCAGAATCGGCACCGTGAGAATCGAACCGCCGGAACCCAGCAGCCCCAGCGAAAGACCAATCGCGAGCGCGCCGAGCAAGGCGAGCCAGACAAAGGGTGCGGTCACTGTTTTTCTGGCCCGGAGTTGGCTTGGCAACTGTTGAAGTATTCAGCGGCGTCCGCCGAGCACGAAAATTGCGCTTGTTGGCGCGCCGACTGCACCTCAGTGGCTATCGCGGCAAGGTTGGCACGCTGGCTCAACGCCATGCTGATGACGCGAATTCGCGCAACACTTGATTAAGGGTGTCGGCATGAATATCCGATTGCGAGCGAATTTCCTGACGTGCGTCAGCGGCAATGGTCAGTTCGCGCACGAGCCATTGTCGGGTTTCGTTGTCAAGCTCAGTGCGCTGTGACTCGTTGGCATCGGCCTTGACAGCTAACAACTTGGCGATCATCGCCTGCTCGGTCTGGTCAACCCATGGCACCGCGACCAATCGACCGAACTCGGTGGGCGCTTGCGTTCCCGAGTAACGAATCCAACGGCACGCCAGCAGGGGCCGAAGTACGTAAAACACCTTTTTTAGTCGAACCGGGTTCTGCACCAGATGCTCGTCGAATACGCCCTGCGCCATGCGCAAGTAGTGGTGGTATCCGGCCGGAGCGCGAAACGCGCTCGGAAGCAACGCGCGCAGTCGCGATGCGAGGCCGCCACGCTCGGCGTACACGATCCCCGATCCGAGCCATTCGTTCAACGCGATATTGCAGCGCAAGAATAATCGCAGCGTCTTGCGCAGATCCCAGCCTGAGAGATCGAGGTCACCTGGCAGCATGGCTTCGATCACATCGCGCGGGTCATCGATACTCAGGTACCAATCGCGCCGGTGCACATAGATGAAGCGGACATCGTAGTCGCTGTCGGGCGATGCGAATCCCCACGCGCGCGAACCAGACTCGGCAGCAAACAGCACGCGTACATCGTTCTGGGTTTCGATGTCGGCTATGGCCCGTTGGATTGCGTCAGTCAGCGACATCGTTGCTCCCATTGGAGGGTCAGTTCGCGAAGCAGCTTTTCCGCAGCACGGCTATCGGCGAAATCCGGCAAGTCTGCAGTGGCCCTCAGTGCAGCACAACGAGACTTGATGTCCTCGGCCAACGCCATGACCTCGGCATAGTTGAAGCCACCTGCTCGAACCTTGAGCAACAGCGCCTGCTGCTCTCCGTCGAAGCGCACGATTGGCGCGCCGCGCTCCAGTATCGACTGACCAGAAAGCAGCAAGCGGATCGTGTGCATCAAGTTTTTGGCATCGTAGTCGAGTTGACCAGATTCCTGTTGGCGCCAGCGTGCTTCGTTGCGTTCGGCACGCCACGTCCAGTAGTTGCGATGGTCGTCCATTGCCTGTCGCCAAGCGCGTTCGTTGTAGAGGAGTAAACCAACAAAGCGCGCTGCCTCGTCTTCGATAGGAATTGATTCCAACGCGATGACATCGCCGCGGAACACACCTCTTGCTTGCATTCCATAGTGGTATATGCGGAAAACATCCTGAGCATGTTCCAAGCGTGCCGCATGACAGTGCGCCAGATCGATGTCACTTTTTTCAAGTGCCACCGGACGGCAGGGAGGCGCATTGGCGGCGTCGGCTGCGTCTCGCCTCAACACATGGCAATAGTCTTCCTTGCGAGGCGGCGCCTCTGGTTTGGGTTGATTGATCCATTTGTTTTGACCCTTCGCTTTCTTGATCTGGCTGAAGGCATAGCCGATATGGGTATCTGCGCACTGTTTTGTGATAAACAGCGCGCGCGCATCCTGCAGTAGCGCCATTTCCGGGCTATCGATCCGCACACAGTCGTGGGGCATGTACAGCAACTCCAGGATGTTCGGATTCGCTACCGTCAACAACTCCAGTGTGCGTCGCAGACTGTAGTAGACCGTATTGTGTCGCTCGTCAGCGATCAGATCCGCGAGCGGCGACAGCGCCACAAAATCTGACGAACCCTGGACGAAGATGCCGCGGATATCGACATCACTCTCGGCGTTTGATGTGCCGTAAGCGCGACTGCCCGATACGCACTCGAACAAGATGGGCGAGGGGCTCTGCTGGGTTAGGGTTTCCGGTGTCAACACTAGTGCCTTCTCCGATTGGGCTTCGCTCGAATCAGACCCACTGATCGGCGTGCGCCTTGGCAAGTAGTTGGCTCGCGGCCATAGAGTCTCGTTTCTGGTTCGGTAGCCAAAGTAGCTCCAGCGTCGAGGCAGCGGCTGATGCAACGCCCTGTCCTGATCTGGATACTGGAAAACATTGCAGCTTGCTAGCCCAGATCCAGCGGCATGCGCTGTGCGTCACCAGCCAGTTGGTGCATGCGCGCCACCGTTGCTTCAAGTTGCCGTGCCGGTTTTACGCCGCGCTGCGCGAACAGAACCGCCAGCGAATGGTAGTAGCGCAGCGTGCCGCTTTGTCCGGCAGTGAAGCGCGCAAAGACGTCCAGTCCGATCTCAGGCGTCTCAAGATCCACGACGATGGCGCGTGCGTTGTGCAGCTTGTCGCAAGCCGATACCAGCAGCATTGCATGATCCTTGCCACGCAGAGTCGATAGATAGGCGAGTTTGCGGCGTTGCCAGTCGTGCAGCCTCGCTTCGGGATCGGTATGTTGGCCTTTGCTCTCCGCGCTGCCGTCCGTGCACGCCTCGACGATGTCCGCGACGACGTCGCCGAAATTCTTGCGCACTGTGTCGCGATGGCCTTCGCCGCAATCCTCGATCAAGTCATGCAGCAAGCCGGCGATGGCCTGATCTTCATTGCCGCCGAATTCAAGCACCAGGCTGGACACAGCCAGCAAGTGATAAACGTACGGAACCTTTGAGCCTTTGCGTACCTGCCCTGCGTGTTCACGACGCACCAGGTCGAATGCCGCGGTGTAACGTTCAGTGAGTTGGGTCATGGTTGCCTAACCTGTGGGTCGAGATGCAGCGGGGGTGCTGAGCGGGACATGGCGATGCGCAAAGTCGCACGCATGGCTGCCGCGCTCGCCGTCCATTTGATTCGATTCATCGCGCGGGCCAAGGCCCACTCTAGGCGCCATGAGCGCAAGAATCCACAGGAGAATGAGCACTCGGACATGGTGCACAAATGCACCCTACGTTGCCAACTTGCACCGTTTCCGCTGGCAATCGTCGCCTAACCGGCGATAGGCTTAGGCCACCGGCGGGCCCGGAACGGCATAGACGTCTTCGACCCCAGCGTACACTCGGCGCGTTGCCGGACGTGCAGCGATGCTGCCGAACCAGCGCGCGACGTTGCTGAAATCATCGAGGTCCTGTCCATGCCCAGCGTACGGCACGATCCACGGGTAGCAAGCGATGTCGGCAATCGAGTAAGCGTCGCCGGCGAGCCAGTCGCGACCTTCCAGGCGTCGATCCAGCACGCCATAGAGCCTGCTCAGTTCGCGCGTGTAACGCTCGATTGCGTAGCGAACCTGTTCTGGCGCATAGACCCTGAAGTGGCCGGCCTGTCCGGCCATCGGCCCCAGGCCCGCAACTTGCCAGAACAACCACTGCACGGCGTCGAGACGCGCGCGCGGGTTTGACGGCAGCAGCTGGCCAGTTTTCTCGGCAAGATAGAAAAGAATCGCCCCGGATTCGAACACCGCAAGCGGTGCAGCGCCGTCTCGCGGTGCGTGATCGACGATAGCCGGGATCTTGTTGTTGGGCGAGATGGCCAGGAAACTCGGCGCGAATTGCTCACCGGCCGAAAGTTTGATCGGGACGATGCGATGGTCCAGCGCGGTTTCCTCTAGCAACAGCCGAATCTTCAGGCCGTTCGGCGTCGGGCTGTAATACAGGTCAATCATTTGAATCTCCCGGCCAGGGAACCTGTGAAAAAGTTCGGAGCCGCGACAGTTCCCTGAGTCAGGGCGCGAAAAACCGCAGGTTTTTTGCGGATTGGCAAGCAATAAGCAGTGTGGCGAAAGGGATGGTCTGAATAGGTCACGACTTCGTCTTCGCGGTGCAGTCTATCGTGTGCTACACCCTTGTTTTCAACAGCGGTCTGCGCAGCAGTTCGAGCCGCGATCGCATCGCGTTGCCGTAGCGTCGTTGATCACGGCTGAAACCGCTCCTCCGAAAGTGTCATCGATCCGCATCCCGATGTCAGGGTTCGCCGCGTCGCTGCGTATCCCCTGCTGACTTCGACGCAGACACCGCGTCGATGCCCCTCACTCCAGGATGCTCAACATGAACCGCAGGATTGCTGTCTCTATACTCGCACTGTCCAGTTTTGGCGTAGGCGCCGCTGCACTCGACGCCGACACCACGTTCAACGGCGGTGCCGGCCGCTTGCAGGTCTACTACGACATCGGTGGCGGTAAGGGTGAGAACGTGCG
>JANMSL010000712.1:0-10707 GCA_031389245.1 Lysobacterales bacterium
TTTGCGCCGATCGCGCGGCCGATTCGGATCATCAGCAAGCACGCGGCACCGCATCGCGAGCAACCACGCGAACTCCGCAATCGCGACCCAATTTGTGTAGAGCCGCGTTTTAATCAACATGCGTTTACAACCAGGCCAACGCCAGTCGATAGGTGATGAACGACGCCAGATAGGCCAAGGCAAACAAGTAGCCGCTGGCGATGAGTGGCATGCGCCAGCCACCGGTCTCTCGCTTGATGGCTGCAAGCGTCGCCAGGCACTGTGGTGCGAACACGAACCACGCAAGCAGTGATAACGCAGTGGGCACACTCCAGGTGCTGGCGATCAGCGGGCCGAGCGCGCTGGCAGTATCGTCGCCGGTTGCGGAAAGTGCATACACCGTGCCGAGCGAACTGACCAGTACTTCGCGTGCGGCCAACCCCGGCACCAAGGCAATACTGATTTGCCAATTGAAACCAATCGGCGCAAACAACACGGCGAGCATGCGCCCGAGCGTACCAGCGAAGCTGTATTCGATCGGCGCGCCGGTGGCGCCAACGGGCGGCGAAGGATAGCTCGACAAAAACCACAACAGGATCGTCAGCACCAGGATAATGCCGCCAACACGTCGCAGAAAGATCAGCACGCGTTGCCAAAGTCCGAGCAACACGTTGCGAAGCGTTGGCCAGTGATACGTGGGCAGCTCCATCATCAGCGTGCGTACCTCGCGCTTGCTGGCGAAGCGCTGCAGTATCCACGCCACCGCAAATGCGCCCATGATCCCCGCCGCATAAAGTGCCAGCAATACCAACCCCTGCAGTTCCAACCCACCCAGCACTTCGCGCTGGGGGATGAAGGCGCCAATCAGCAAGGCGTATACCGGAAGACGCGCCGAACACGTCATCAGCGGCGCGATCATGATGGTCACCATTCGATCGCGAGAATTGGCGATGGTGCGTGCCGCCATGATCCCAGGAATGGCGCAGGCGAAGCTCGACAGCAGAGGAATGAATGCGCGCCCGGTCAGCCCTACGCTGCCCATCACTCGATCCAGTAGAAACGCGGCGCGGGGCAGGTACCCCGATTCTTCCAGCACCAAAATGAAGAAAAACAGAATCACAATCTGTGGCAAAAACACCAACACACCGCCGAGACCTGCGATGACGCCATCG
Source organism: Lysobacterales bacterium (assembly GCA_031389245.1). Taxonomy (GTDB): domain Bacteria; phylum Pseudomonadota; class Gammaproteobacteria; order Xanthomonadales; family Ahniellaceae; genus 0-14-3-00-62-12. Next base: position 1,152 of record JANMSL010000712.1, read on the forward strand.
ACGATGAGGCTGCGTAGGGCGCCGTCCGGCAATGCCGCGCCGATCTCTTCGCCAACCCAGGCAGTGGCGCCTTCGATCACACCCATAGGCCATTCGGCCCAGGCGAATACCGCCTGGAAAATGAGAAACAAGACCAGCACGAGCAACAACGGGCCGAGCAATGGATGCAGCACGAAACGGTCGATGCGATCACTGACCAGATGTGGCACCAGCGCGTCCAATCCCTGCCGCTGCAGAATGCCCCGGACGACTTCGTGATCGGCACGATCACCGGTCGGCGCAGCGACAGGTTGCTGAGTTGCTTGCCATACCCGCGCATTGTCGAGCAATGTGCGCAATCCATCTGCGCCTTGCGCAGCTATCGCAACGGTGGCAACCACCGGTATATCCAATTCCTTGGCTAGGGCAGCAGCGTCGACTTTGACGCCACGACGCTCAGCGCTATCGGTCATGTTCAGCGCTACCACGCACGCCAGTCCGAGCCGTCGAATCGCCAGCACCAAGTGCAGACCTCGACGCAGATTGGTGGCGTCGAGCACGCACACAACGAGGTGGGGTCGGCGTTCACCGAGCGCGCGCCCAGCCAGCACATCGCAGGTCACGCGTTCGTCCGGCGAACGCGGATGCAAGCTGTACGTGCCCGGCAGATCCAGTACACGCACAGTCTTGCCATCGGCTAGCGCGAGCGTGCCTTCCTTGCGCTCCACCGTTACGCCGGCATAGTTGGCCACCTTCTGGCGACTACCCGTCAGTCGATTGAAAAGTGCGGTCTTGCCGCTGTTCGGATTTCCCACCAACGCAATCAGACGTCCCGGTTTTTGCAGGTGCAGAACGACTTCGCTTACCACTCCAAACCTGCCTGAACGGGATCGGTTTGCGCCGCAACGACGCGAACACAGGCCGCCTCAGATCTGCGAAGCGCGAACGTCGACTGTCCGACGCGCACCACCAGCGGACTGCCACCCGGATAGGCACGCGCCATCAATTGCACGCGCTCCCCAGGTAGAAACCCGATCTCCTGCAACCAGGCAGCCCACTCCGGCGCCAGTTCGGAAGAAGTGATTGCGTGGACAGTCATGATCTTGCCCATCTCGACCTGGTCCAGCTGCTCTATCTGCTGCGTCATTCAAGCCCCCTACGAATCACGAGATCAATCGCCCGCAGACAAACGCTTCGGGGAGTCCAGCTGCCGATCGCGCAGGTGTGCATACCCCAAGGTTATATCACGATACGAATCATTCGTATCTAGAATAATTGTTGCGCCGGGCGGCATGGGGTATCAGGGGCGTCGAGCTTCGCTGCCACGGACTCCGTTGTGTTCGGCTCGCAAACTCGCTGCACCTGCACCCGCCTCGATGGCGACGCAAGCCGAGCTCTTGAACTTCAGCCCACGGCCGGGCAAACCCGCACTCTGGATCAGTCTTGACAGTATTGGTTGGCGGCGAAATGCACCGTAGCGATGAAGTGATTGGGACGTGGGAGTGCGCTGGCGGGCGCAAGCGCGATGTGTCCAGTGATTCGTGCCCGTATAAAAATTTGCCACGCTAGCGTGGACTCGGTGAGGCGCTCGTGCCGGCCATTGTCGGATGCCGCGACACCTGCCGGTGACAACGGCGCGCGTAGTTGCACAGACTTGGGTTGCGATCAATCACGCAGCTGGAGCATTCGGTACACCTCGACAAATCGTTGGGCCGAAGCGTATCGCCATCGCTGGCCAACTTGACAAACACGCTACTGTACTCATGTGCTGAGAATCGCTGCGTCACTGGCCAGAAGGCTGGCCTTTCGAATCCACACCTCTCAATGGCGCGCAGCGCGCGCGCCCGCGCTGCAGTCGCCCAATTGCTGGGAAGTCACCGTCACCAGACAGCGGCTCCTACCTGCCAAGTGCCGGCAGCCGCATCAAGTCAATCTCGACACTGTCGGTGCGCGCAAACCATATCGTCTGCCCGTCGCGACTGACCGCAAGCGAGGCGCCGACCGCGTCTGCATCGACGTCCCTGGCGAGCGTGAGCCCTGCACCGCTTTGAATATCCCAGCGCCGCAACACGTTTGCGTTCTGATCACGCACCACCGCATACAGGTGACGGCCGCGCAATGCCCAGGCAAAGCTGGTGATCGGACGAACCTTGTGAAGGATCTCGCGGGGTGGTGATTTTCCAGTCAACTGCAGCAACACAAAGCCCGGCAGCGTCATCCGACTGAACGCGACTTGGTCGGCATCCAGGGAAAACTGATCCACGCCCTCGCCGCCCGCAATCGCAACCGGAGTCGCGCCAGCATCAGTCGATACACGCCAGAGGTCACGTCCACCGTTGGACGTACGCCGCATAAAAATGATCGCACTGCCATCCGCAGCGTAGCGCCCGCCACTGGCGTCTTCGCCGAGATTGCGTAGTTGTTCGTTGCGGCCACTGGCAATGTCATGACGGTAAACCCAGTGATGATTGCGCTCGTCGTAGCCAGTCGCCAACACCTGCGCTCCATCCGGGCTGAATGTGGGACGCGACCAGCGTTGGCCATCGGGCATCGGCAGGCGCTGCACTGCGCTGCCATCAACATTTGCGATGAAGATCTGCTCGAAATCATTGCGCGTCGATACGAAGGCCAGGCGCGCATCATCGGCACTCAGTGTCGGCGAAGAGTCGTAGCGCGTGGAGGCAATAACCTGGATTGGCTTGGCTTCGGAGTCGCGCAGCGACAGTCGCCAGATATTGGCGTCGTACTGCGCCGACTCGAACACCAATTCCCCATTGGCGGCGAACGCGGGATAGCGGGCGCCGCGTGCGCTGAGCACATCGATCTGCTTCCCCCAAGCGTCGAACAACACCAGGGTTCGATAGCCAGGCTGGTCCGTCGCCACCACCAGTTGGCTGCCATCTGAGCTCCACGCGTGCCCCTGCAATCTGCCGGCATCGATCAGCTCAGTGGGTGCGGCACGTTTCGCAGTCAAATCCAACTTCAGCAAGTGTTGCTCGCCGTCGAAACCCCGCGCAAACGTAATCGCGTTCTGGCCCGGCACAAATTCCGGATCGCGGTCCGGCCCCTGGGTAAGATTCGGCTCGGTCAGCGACTGCACATCGCCGGTCTGCACACTGACCAGGCTCAGTCCGGGTGCATGCCCCGCCGACGCAGACGCGGTAAAAGCAATCTGCGACTGGTCAGCAGACCATGCCGGCGTGCTTGCCACCGTCAGCGAACAATCGACCAACTTGCGGCCCGCAGCACCCGGAATCGAACGCAGGCGCAACTCGCAACGATCCGGGGTCATGTGCAGAAAGGCAACTCGCTTACCATCCGCTGCGAACGCCGGCCGCAGATTGAAACCTGCCGACGCCTCCAACGTTTCGCGGAGCAGGCCGGCAATGTCCTGCAGTACAAGTCGGCTGGTGCTGCCGTCGATCTCACTTTCGGCGTAGGCCACCCATTGCCCGTCAGGACTGATGTCGGGTCGATACTCCCAGCCGGGACCACTGGTCAGTGGACGCGCACGCGACATATCCGCAGCGGTCAGTGCAGTATCTTTCGATCTGCCTGACAAATAGAAGCCCAGGGCGACCAGGGCAATCACCACCAGTAGCACCAATCCAATCTGTATGCCCCACGGCGAAAATCGCTGCAGCGAAGCAGACGGCGCGGATGCGCGCTGTGTTGCCGGCTCAGCCGCACTCCGCTCATTCGCATCGAAAGCCAACGCGGGCTCGGCGGATTTGTCATTTGTCACGGTGGCGCAGAGACGATAGCCCGACTTCGGAATGGTCTCGATATAGCGCGGCGTTTTGCTGTCGTCGCCAAGCGCTTTGCGCAACTCCGCGACGGCACGCGACAAAACATCGTCCTCGACCATGCGGCGCTGCCAGACCTCGTCGATCAGCATCTGTCGCGTCACCACCTCGGGCGCCGCCTGGGCAAGGCGCAGCAAGAGCTGGGACAAACGCCGCGGCAGGCGTGTGCAGACGCCATCACGCCACAGCTCATGGCTGCGTGGATCGAAGCGGCAAACGCCGATGCAAAGCAATTTGGACTCTGAAAATCTGGACATCGTGGGCAAAGCATAGCGAACGTTGCAGGCGGAGCGGCCACCGTCGCGATTTGCCAGCGCACCGCCGCGTGGCGCCGAATGCAACGCCCCTGCGCTTACCAAGCCAACGCTGGCCGCAATGGAGAAAAAACGGAGCATTTGCCACAGGAAACAGAACCGGCCCGCCGGCCAGCATGGTCACCCCACAAAGGAGATGCCACATGCACCGTTTGAGCCTGCTTGCGCTACCGTTGCTCGCTTGGATCGCTCCCTCAGTCGATGCGAGCTGTGCCGCCGGGCGCGCCCTGGTCAGCGGATATTTTTCCAACAATGTGCATGTCTACGATGCCTGCGACGGTACCTTTCAGCGCGTGCTCGATAACAGCAACCGCATCCGTGGAGCGCAGGCGCTTTGGCTGCGGCCGAATGGATTGCTCTATGTGGTCAGCGAAAACAACGGCCATATCCTGCGTTACAACGCCAGCAGTCTGGAGTTCGTCGACACCTTCATCGATACCGGTGCCGGCTTCGGGCCGACCGGAATTGCGTTTGGTCCGGATGGCGACGTTTATGTCGCCGGATTCGACGCCGATTCGGTGCGCCGCTACGACGGCCAGAGCGGCGCACTGAAATCAACACCGGTTGCAGCCCGCGCTGGTGGGCTTGATGGCCCCGATAATGGCATGACCTTCGGACCCGATGGCAAGCTTTACATTCCGGGCTATAACAGCAACAACGTGCTGCGTTACGATCCGGCGACCAATGCGCTCAGTACCTTCGTCGCCGCCAGCAGCGGCGGGCTGCGACATACGCGCGCGATCCTGTTCGAACCAGGAAACGCTACGGTACTGGTCAGCAGCGAAGGCAGCTCGAAAATTCTTCGATTCGACGCGAACAGCGGAGCTTTGATCGGTACCTTCGCCACGGTGGGCGCGCCGGCAGGCATGAACTACACCAATGATGGGCGCCTGCTGGTGGCACTCAATGGCGCAACGGTGATGGCCTTGAATGCCAGCACCGGGGTTCAGATCGGGGCACTGGTGTCTGACGCCACTGCTGCCGGACTGCAGGGAGGAACCTACGTCATCGCCAGCCCGCCAAAAGTCGATGTCAGTCAGGTCGGCAGCCAGTATTGGATGATTGGCGCCGGTCAGGTCAGCGGCCGCGCCATCGAGATTGACCTGACTTCGGCCACCGGCAGCAACTTTGGTGATGCTTTCAATCCCACTGCAATCGTACGCAAGCGCTGGGGCCGCATCCGAATCGACTTCACCCACTGTGAGGCGGCGAACTTCAGCTGGGACTCCAACGGCGCCGATTCCGCGCGCTTCGGAAGCGGCGGCTATGTGCTGCAACTTCTGCTCGGCACTGCGTTCACCGACAGCTGCAAACTGCAACCGTTCAACGACGTCACCGGCAGCAATTTCATGAATGGCACCTGGTACGGTGGCGCATCGCGCAGCGGCGAAGGCTTGCTGATCACGGTGAACGCCACCGGCCTGGCCACGGTGGCGATGTTTACGCATCAGCCCGTACTTTTTTGATTCGACCGCAGGTTGGCGCTTACCCGGCACCTCACCTGCACAATCAAACTCCGGGAAGCATGCGCATCATCGGCAAGGGAAGCGAATGACAACTGCCAATGCCCTCCAGCTGCCTGCGCGAAGCAAACGGCTGGAGGGCGATGCACAAAGCCCGGCACGTTTAACCCGTCGAAACGTCAGAAGTTGAAGTGCCGTGCCACCACCATGTCGAAGACGAACGTATCCGGCGCGGTTTCCTTGCCGGTGAGCCCGCAGGTATCAACGTACGTTGCGTCCAGCACTTTGACCGTGTGATAGCCATTGAGCGGATAGCCGAACTGATAGAGGCCGTGACCGCCTGCGCCAAATGCAGAATCGACACTGCCGAGAAAGTCGTAGCGGGTCAGGCCCGCATGGTGGTCGACATCCTGAGCGCGATACCAGACATGGCTGACCAGCGCGCGCTCCTTGCGATCGAGCGCCACATCGGTCACCACCAGGCCATCGCCGCCCAAGTCGGTCAGCTGCATACCCGAGCCATTCCAGCTGGGATCGACCGAGCCATCATGCAGCACGCGCGCCGTGCCGATGACGCAGTATAACTGCCCGGTTACCGGGTCGATGGTTTTGCAAACCGAGCCTGCGATCAGCACTTGGAAATTGGAATACAACGCGACGCGCCGTCCGAAATCGTTGTAGCCGAAGTCAATACGGGTGAAACCGGGAGCGGTGCTGCCGAAGCCTGGATCGACGCTGCCATTGACCAGGAACCTGGCCACCACGAAATCGTAGGGATCGGTCACAGAAATATCGCTGGCGCTGCGGCCGCCGGCGACGATGCGATAGTCAGGCGCGATCGCCAGCCCGGTGAAATGCTCGGTCGATGACGGACCCGAACTCAGCGAATGCAGCGCGATTCCACCCGCACCAAAACCGGGGTCGAACGCACCGTTGGTGCGCAGTCCGATCAACACAAAATCACGCTCCAGTGTTGTCGGATTGCGCATTCGCGCCGCCACAATGATGCGCGATTTCTGCATCGCGATATCCACAATCGCGTTGCCGGTCTGGACATCGATGATGCGCACACCGCCGGTACCAAACGCTGCATTCAATACACCAGCGGTGTCATAGTTGAACACATACAGGCGAGCGCCCGCAGGCACCAGCAGATACAACTGATTGCGATACACGGTGAGCTGGGTGTAACCATTGGGCGCATCTGCCATGCCCGAGACAATGGCGTGACCGCCTACGCCGAATCCGAAGTCGATGCTGCCATCGGGTTTGTAACGCGTCAGTACCGGCTCGGCAATCCCGGCAGTATCGGTGATGCCACTGGTGACCTTGGAACCGTCGGGAAACAACACCAGGTCGAACGCTTCCGCCATGTCGTTCAGCGGTGTAATCGAATACCCCGGTGCGGCATTGCCGTAGGAAGGATCGAAATCTCCTGGAATCGCCGCATGCAGGCCGGAAATACTGGCAACCAGTAAGACGCCGAGAATCAGTTGTTTCACGAATTGCTCCTATGGGGGAAGGGTGCCGCAAGCGATTGCGTCAATGCCGCAGCTATTCCTATATACGTAAAGTGGTCGCGAAACCGGGCATGCGAATGCAGGCCGATGGACGAATGCCGCGCAATCCCCAGCCGGAAGTGCTAACCATTCATCGTCGCCTGCGCTGGGCCATTGGACCTACACTCGACTCCGGGCAATCGGCACGCAGCCACGACCGCAAAAGTCATTCGGGAAAGTCACATGCGCCAGACGTGGTGGAAAAACCTTTACATCCAGGTATTGATCGCAATCGCGATCGGCGTGCTGTTGGGTGTGTATGAACCGGCGCTGGCCAGCAAGATGAAACCGCTGGGTGACGGCTTCATCAAGCTGGTGAAGATGATCATTGGCCCGGTCATCTTTCTGACCGTGGTGGTCGGCATCGCCAAGATGGGCGATCTCAAACAAGTCGGTCGTATCGGCGTCAAAGCTCTGATCTATTTCGAGATACTCACCACACTCGCGCTGGTGATCGGACTGGTGGTGGCCAACACCGTCCGGCCCGGGGTCGGCATGAATATCGACCCCGCCGCGATCGACGCCAGCGCCATCGCTGACTACCGCCAGGCGGCACACGAACAAGGCATCGTCAGTTATCTACTGCATATCATTCCCGACACATTCGCCTCGGCCTTCGTCGCCGGCGATCTGCTGCAAGTGCTGCTGATCGCTGTATTGTTCGGCATCGCGTTGACTCATCTAGGCGCCGCCGGGCGCAAGGTGCTGGACGGGCTGGACGAGCTCTCGCACGTGTTCTTTGGCATGGTCGCACTGATCATGCGTGTCGCTCCGATCGGCGCTTTTGGCGCCATGGCATTCACCATCGGCAAGTTCGGCGTTGGCACCCTCGCCTCGCTTGGCTGGTTGCTGCTGTCGGTCTATGCAACCTGCCTGCTGTTCGTGTTTGTCGTGCTGGGCGGCGTGTCGCGACTGTCGGGATTTTCGCTGTGGCAATTTCTGAAATTCATTCGTCGCGAACTGTTGCTGGTACTCAGCACCTCTTCATCAGAATCGGCTTTGCCACGCATGCTGCGGCGTCTTGAAGAAGCTGGTTGCCACCGTTCGGTGGTTGGGCTGGTCTTACCCACTGGATATTCCTTCAATCTGGACGGCACCTGCATCTATCTGACCATGGCGTCGATTTTCATCGCCCAGGCAGTGGGTGTCGATCTGTCTCTGCGCGATGAACTGATCCTGCTTGGTGTACTTTTGCTGACCTCAAAAGGCGCGGCCGGCGTCACCGGATCGGGTTTCATCACGCTCGCTGCTACTTTGGGTGTGCTTGGCGGCAAAGTGCCAGTCGAAGGTGTCGCACTCATTCTGGGCATTGATCGCTTCATGTCGGAGGCGCGCGCCATTACCAACCTGATCGGAAACGGCGTCGCCACGCTCGTCATCGCGCGATGGGAAGGGCTGCGTGATGATGACACCATGCGCGCGGCATTCGCCCGAGGGCCGCAGGACGAAGAGGATGCTGCAACCGAAACGTTGCCCATGGACGCTGGTCTTGGCAATACGCCGTAAGCAACGCCGCCAGTCGTGCGATGTCGCAGAACATCGTTGAGATGCTGTTCCATGGGGAGGGCGCCAACGCTTCACTGCCTATCGTCGGCTACCGGGATTGAACCATCAGCACGTGCTTTAGAATATTTCAGTGCTGCATCCAGCGCGCTCATCAACTCGTTCACCTTTATGGGCTTCGACAGACAGCGAAAGAAACCGGTCGGCACGCCCTGCTGGACGTCGAGGTTTGCGCCCAGCGCAACAATTGGAATCTCTGCCGTTGCAGGGTCATTGGCCAGGATGCTTTGCACGTCGCTGCCACTGGTCCCGCCCAGGTTGATTCCCATCACAATGACATCCGGACGTTCGGAGCGCGCGCACGCCACCGCGCGATCGCCGTCAGTGGCCGTGAACAAGAAGATGTCCGGCCGTCGTGACAACAGTTCCTCCAGCAGCGAGAGATCGGCCGGGTTGTCGTCGACATAAAGCACAACATACGCTGGCGCACTAGCCGGGCGGCCGGTCAATGCGCGTATCGGGGGCTCCACCACGACGCTGGCATCCGCCGCTGCTGCCAGGCCGAGTTCAATCCAGAAGACACTGCCCTTGCCGAGTTCACTGTCCGCGCCAATGACGCCGCCCATCAATTCCACCAGACGTTTGCTCGCCACCAATCCGATGCCGGTGCCTTCTTCCCCGGTTTTTTCACGACCAAGACGATTGAAAGCCTGGAATAGCTGCGATAGTTGATCCGGCGTCAGACCATCGCCAGTATCCGAAACGCTCAGACGGATGCGCTCAGCGCCGCTCAACGTGCAGTCCACCGTAACTGCTCCTCCTGGTTTGTTGTATTTGATGGCGTTGGAAAACAGATTGATCAACACCTGCTTCAACCGTGTGCGATCGGCCATGACGTAGTACGGCGATTGCAGCGAGGGATAGGTCACTTG
>JANMSL010000001.1:0-9136 GCA_031389245.1 Lysobacterales bacterium
AGGACGGCAACGTGCAACTCACCCGCGATGGCGGCTAGCATTGGACCAACACTGCGCTCAACCTCAACGCGGTGCCGAAGGGCTCGTGGATCTCCTGGGTGGAAGCATCAAGCCACGATCCGGGCACCGCGTTGAGGTTGAGCGCAGTGTTGGTCCAATGCTTGCCGCCATCGCGGGTGAGTTGCACGTTGCCGTCATCGGTGCCGACCCAGATCACCTCGCGGTCACGCGGCGATTCACTGATCGAATAAATCGTGGTGTGCATCTCGGCCGAGGAATTGTCGACGGTAATGCCGCCGGAAAGTTCCTGTTGCTGGCGCGCCTTGTCGTTACTGCTCAGATCGGGTGAAATCCGGTCCCAGGTTTGCCCTTGATCACGCGTACGGAACAGGTACTGGGCGCCGATATAGATCGTGCCTGGATTGTTCGGGCTCTGATGAATTGGTGCGTTCCAGTTGTAACGCAACTTTTCACCCTTGCCGGCCTTTGGCTGAATCTCGCGTGCCTGTTTGGTGGTCCGGTCGATACGCGCAATGTTGCCGCCCTGGTATTCGGCATAGACGACGTTGGGGTCGGTCGCATCCGGGATCACCCAGAAGCCGTCGCCACCATACAAATTTTCCCAGCGACTGTTGGAAACGCCGCCCGGATAGGAAGAATCGGCAACCCAGGAGCTGTTGTCCTGCAGACCGCCGTAGACCTGGTACGGGTCGCGGTTGTCCACGGCCACGTGATAGAACTGGCTGATCGGTAGATTGTTGGCCTTCCACCAACGTCCGCCGCCATCCTGGCTGAGCCAGAGGCCGCCATCGTCAGCAAGCAGCACGTGTTTGGGGTTGGCGGGATTGATCCACACATCATGCGAATCGGCGTGCGTCGCGCCGGCCGCATCAGAAAAACTCTTGCCGCCGTCTTCGCTGACAATCAGCCGCAGGTTCATCTTGAACAGACGCTCGGCATTACTCGGGTCGACCACGATGTTGGCGAAGTAGAATGGGCGCCAGACCATCATCTGACTCTTGTCGCGTTGCTCCCAACTCTTGCCCGAATCATTGGATCGGTACAACGCGCTGTTGTCACCGGCCTCGATGAAAGCGTAGACAATCTTGGCGTCGGACGGCGCGATCTCCACTTCAACGCGACCCCAGGGCTTGGCCGGCAATCCCGGAAAATGCTTCGCGTCCAGTTCGCTGAAAGTTGCACCCGCATTTTCGCTGACGTAAAGACCACTACCGCTGAATGCGTCCGGGCCCTCGCCGCCGGAGCGAAAGGTCCAGCCCTTGCGGCGGAAATCCCAGGTACCGACCATGATGCGATCCGGGTTGGTCGGGTCCAGCGTCAGGCCCGAGCATCCGGTGGAAAGGTTGGCGCCTTTCAGGATCTGCGACCAATTTTTGCCGGCGTCGACCGTCTTGTACAGGCCGCGCTCCTTCGAATCACTCCACAGTTTGCCGGGCACGCAGACATAGGCGATGTCGCCGTTCTTCGGATGCACCAGGATCTTGGTGATGCGCTCACTTTCGGGAAGTCCGAGATAGGCCCAGGTTTCGCCGCCATCGGTGGAACGGTAGACGCCGTTGCCCACTGATACCGAGTTGCGCGTCCACGGCTCACCACTTCCAACCCAGACAATGTTCGGGTTGCTCGGGTCGAGCGTGATCGCGCCGATCGACTGCACCGGTTGCTTGTCAAATTGTGGCTTGAAGTTGGTGCCGCCATCGATCGATTTCCAGACGCCGCCGCTGGCGGCACCGACATAGATCGTGGTCTTGCCATCGGCGACATGCGCGGCAAGCGCGGAGATGCGCCCACTCATCACCGCCGATCCGATATTGCGGGCGCCCAGCCCGGAGACAACGCCTGCGTCAAAACGCGGGCCGGCCGGGGCTTGGGCAAAAATGGGCAGGCTGGCCGAAGCCAGAGCAATAGCGGCGAGCAGTGCGCCGCGTGAAATGTTGCGAGTCGTCATGGCAGATCCTTCGCTCAGGGTTTGGCTTGCGGGAACACGAACAAGGCGTCGTCAAGATCGACATTGGTCTCGATCTTCTCCAGCGTGATCTTCTGTCCGCGCTTTCCACCCTTTGGGCCGCTTTCGATCGAGAACGGCAAGTACACCCCCGCTACTTTTTCGTAATTGCCAAGCTCGGTTTCCGATTCGCTTTCGATTCCCCGTCGTTTCACCTGATCCACAATCAGAATTTCCAGAAAATATTCGGGATCGAGGAAGCGATACTGGATATCGCCGTTCTTCAGTGTGATCTTCAGCTTGTGCGCCTCGGTGCCATCCATGTCCTCGGTGCCGAGGTACTCGACCTGATGCCCTTTCTGTTTCCAGTCGACCAGTGGACCATCCAGGTCGGCCTGAAGCTCCTGGCTCTTCTTGTCTTCGTCGCTCAGCCGCTCGGGATCACGGCGACCCTGAAACGGATCGATGCGCCAGGCATCCGTTCCGTCATAGGCCGATACCTGGGTCAGACCCTGGATCGTGGCCTCCATGCGCATCTTGGCGTCGCGTTCTTGCATCACGACAATGTCAAGATCGATGCTGAAATCGCCATTGGAGAAGTTCAAGCTTCCGCTCGATTTGAGCGATCGGATTGCTCGGATCGCATCCAGGCCGCCGCGCGCCACAATATTTTTGCTGATCAGGTCATCGACGCTGACCGCGTTCTGACTGGCGGCCGAGCCCAAAGGCATCAACGCCATCAGCACCAAGGCAGCGAGCAAGGTCCGCTGCGAGCCCAATTTGCGCAACTCCATTTCGGCAACTCCATATCAATCAAGCGTGAAGGAATGTCCACCTCGGCCCACGAGGCGGATCAGACGCGCACGCTAGCCGCTATCCGCGCCAAGCACATGGGAGGAAAGTCACTGCAGCCTGGGGGAATGCTCGGTTTTCGGCATAACAGCCACAATCCTGGCAACTGGCTGGCACGCCCGAGCTGCATGGCCCAGGATGCATACCGCTTGGACGCGTCGGCTCAGGCAGCGAGTGCCAACATCAGCAGCACCGCGATCCCCAGCGCGATGCGATAGATGACGAAGGGCAGCATGCCGGCGCGGCGCAGAAACCCCAGCAGGAAGTGAATACAGCCCAGGCCCGCGATCGCAGCAATGGCGCCTCCGATAACGAAGGCGGATGCGTCAATCGATTCGCCGGAGCGCAGCAGAGTCAGCAGGCCGTGCGCGGAAGCGGCAGCGGTGACTGGCACCGACATCAGAAAGGTGTAGCGCGCGGCATCGACACGACTGAGACCCAGGGCGAGGCCGGCGGTCATAGTGATGCCCGATCGCGATACGCCGGGAATCAGCGCCAGCACCTGGGCCAGGCCGATCAACAGCGCGTCGCGCAATCCCACGCTCCAGACGTCACGATTCTGGCGCGCGTGGCGATCAACCACACCGAGCACGACACCGAACACAATCAGGTTGATCGCAATCAGCAGCGGACTGCGCAGCGATTCGGCCAGCACATCGCCCATCGCGGCACCGGCAATCAACGCCGGAACAGTCGCGATCACCAGACCCCAGCCCAGGCGTCGATGTTGCTGGTCGGTCGCCGACTGTCCGCGCGAAAGCACCGCTGTGGCCATGCGCCACAGGTCACGCCGGTAATAGATCAGCACCGCCGTCAGCGTGCCGAAATGCAGCGCCAGATCGAAGGTCAATCCCTGATATGGCCAGCCCAGAAAGAAGCCGACCAGGCCAAGATGCCCGGAGCTTGAGACCGGAAGAAATTCGGTGAGTGCCTGGACCAGAGCCAGGACGACGACGTGCCAGAGTTCCATAGACTGACTATGTTAGATGGCGCATGCACGAGCCCCTATTGCAAAGCCGGGGCACTACGCAGATGCCCGCTCCGGTGCGAACCCTGCCCGCTTCGCCTCGCGTAAACGACCCCTGGCGCCGAGACTGCAGCCGTAATGGCGGCGATTTGATGCATGCGCGCATCCAACGCATGCCAGTACCTGACCCAGATCAAACACCGCGCGCGTTCATGCTTTAGCATCCGTGCTTTAGCATCCGCGCTTTGGCGCCTGCGCCATGGCCGGCACTGATGCCTGGCCCAGGGAGTTGTCGATGGTCACTGCAGTGAGTTCACTGGAAGCAACGGTGGAGCGCATCGTCGCCGTCGCCGGGCCGCGGCTGACGGTCGGTCTGCCGCTTGGCCTGGGCAAACCCAATCAGCTGATCAACGCACTGTGCGCGCGCGTCGCCACCGACCCGGCGCTGAGCATGACCCTGTACACGGCGCTTTCGCTCGACCTGCCGCGGCCCAAGCCAGGGCTGGAGTCGGCATTTGCCGCTCCCTTTCTCGCGCGTCAATTTGGTGCCGACTATCCGGTGCTCGATTATGTGCGACAACTGAAGCAAGGCACATTGAGCCCACGCATCCAGGTGCATGAATTCTATTTCCAGTCCGGCGCCTGGTTGAGCAGCGAACACGCGCAACGTAACTACGTCAGTCTGAACTACACCCATGTTGCGCGCGAGCTGGCGCGACTGGAGGTCAACGTCATGCTGCATCTGGTGGCGCGCCGCGGCGACCGGCTCAGCCTGTCGTGCAATCCGGATGTGACCTTCGACGCCATCGATGCGTTACACGCGGCCGGCAAGCCGCGACCGTTGATGGTGTGCGCGGTGCATCCGGATCTGCCGTTTCTGGGCCACGATGCCGAGGTCGGCCTGGACTTTTTTGATCTGCTGATCGACGCTCCAGCACACAAGCTGTTTGCTCTGCCACGTGAGCCGGTGATCGACATTGAACACGCGATTGGCCTGCATGCCAGTGCCTTGGTGCGTGATGGCGGCACCTTGCAGATCGGTATTGGCGCGCTTTCCGACGCTCTGGTGCATGCACTGATCCAGCGCCACCAAAGCAACGTGGACTACCGCAGTGCGCTGCGCGCGGTTCGATTTGCCGGAGCGCCGGAACTGGTCGCGGAATGCGGCGGAGAATCGCCTTTTGAACGCGGGCTTTATGGTGCCAGCGAGATGGTCATGGATGGCTTCATGCATCTGCGTCAGGCCGGCATTCTGAAACGGCAGGTGTTCGACGATCTGGCCTTGCAACGCCTGCTCAACCGCGGCTTGATCGGCCCCCGCAACAACCCGCACACCGCCGACGCACAGACCCTGGAACGACTGATCGAGGCCAATCAGGTGCCGACCGCGCTGGACCGGCCGGCATTGGACTGGCTGATGCGCTTCGGCTTGTTGCCGGAGCAAACGCGCATCGCCAACGGCGAGCTGCATTTCGCCGACGGCGCGCGCGTCGGCACTGATCTGCTCGACGCGGGCAACCGCCACGCGCTCAGTGCCCGCATCAGCGGTCGCCGCCTGCGCGGTGGTCGCTATCTGCATGGCGCCTTCTATCTCGGATCAAGGCTGCTTTACGACTGGCTGCGTCAGCTCAGTAGTGAAGACTTCGAAGGTCTGTGCATGACCCGCGTCAGTTTCATCAACGAACTCTACGGTGGTCGCGAGGCGCTGGATATCGCGCAACGTTTTGACCCGCGCTTCTTCAACACCTGCATGATGCACACGCTGAGCGGCGCCGCAGTATCTGATGGATTGGCCGATGGCCGGGTGGTCAGTGGTGTTGGCGGGCAATACAATTTTGTCGCGATGGCACACGCCATTCCTGATGGTCGCTCGATCCTGATGCTGCGTTCGGTGCGTGATACGCCGGGCGGCGCCAGTTCGAACATTGTCTGGAACTATGGACACATCACCATTCCGCGCCATCTGCGCGACATCGTGATCACCGAATACGGCAGCGCCGACCTGCGCGGACAGAGCGATCAGGAAGTGATCAAGCGCCTGCTTGCGATCTGCGATGCGCGTTTCCAACCAGAGCTCATCGCGCACGCCCGCGCCGCTGGCAAACTGGCAGGCGATTTTGTCGCGCCGGAAGTCTGGCAGCGCAACTCGCCACAGGCCGTGGGCGCCGCGTTGCAACCATTCAAGTTGCAAGGCGGCTATGCGCGCTACCCGTTTGGCTCGGACTTCGATGCGGAAGAACTGGCGTTGCTGCCCGCCTTGGGTCGACTCAAAGCCGATACCGCGACCAGCGTCGGTCGCATCCGCGCCTTGCTGGCGGCACTGCTGTCCGCGACACCCGATGCGGTGCAGCGCGCAAAGCTGCGACGCGTTGGGCTCGATAGCCCGGAAGATTTCCGCGCGCGGCTGCTGGCACGCATGTTGGCGCGGCGCATGTAGCGATCGCCTACCGGCCATCCCTGGCACCGCGTTCAGCGGGAACCACGCCAAGCGGCGGCGGTCACTGCTACGCTGTACAGCGTTTGCTATGGCGATCGTAGATCGTCGCCGCCGGCCCGCCCCATCAAAACGTATCCATGCCCAGCCGCCTGACCGAGCTCCTCTACCGCCATCGACTTTCTACGCCCGTCTCCTGGGTCGCGCTGGCGTTGGGCGCGGCCTTGTTGATCTGGATTGCGAGCAAGTTGGTCTGGCTGCTGCTGCAGTGGAGCGAGCCGTTGCCTGAGCAGCTGCCGCAGATGGCCTCCACAGCGGCCACGGTACCTGCCGCATCGCTGTCGAAATGGCATCTTTTTGGCAACGCGGCGCCGCTTGAAGACAACCGCGCCTTGGCCGCGAACGCGCCGGCGACGCAGCTGCAGTTGACCCTGCTCGGCGTCTGGGCGGGCAAGGACCCAAAGCGCGGTCGCGCCATTATCGCCGATGCTGCGGGTGTCGAAACCAGTTTGGCGGTGGGCCGCGAAGTCGCCCCGGGCGTGATCCTCGACCAGGTGCTGCCGGATCGTGTCGTGCTGTCGCGTGGCGGTACCGCCGAAGTGCTGCTGCTTGCGCGCGATCGGGTGCCTGCATCGAGCAATGTGGGTGCATCCACGTCGACCAGCAAGCCCAGCTTTGTCGCCGGCGGCGGGGTGTTGACGCCATCGGGTCCGCTCGGGATCACGCTGCCGGACGGCGCCATCAGCGCGCCCAATTTGCCGCTGCAGGGCATCGACATGGAAGCCGTGCGCAAGCAGCTCGGCGCCGATCCGCACGACCTCGCGCAGAACATGACGGCGACACCGGTGATGGAAAACGGCAAGTTCGTCGGCGTGCGCCTGTTTTCCGCAAAGTATCCAGCAGCGTTGGCCAAGCTCGGCTTGCAAGTCGATGATGTGGTGACTTCGGTCAATGGCGTCGACGTCAGCGACCCGGCACGCATCGCCGGCGTGGTCGCCAACCTGCAGAATGCCCGCAGCCTCAGCGTCGCGGTGCGGCGCAATGGCAAAACCGAAAACCTCAGTGTCGATCTCAACTGATCAGGAACGAATGCGCATGCGCCCTAAATTGCTTGCCCTCGCTGTCGCCTTTGCGCTCTCCCTCGTCGCACCGTTGGCGCACGCACAGGACGCAGCCGGCGGTGCGCCCGGCGCGCCGGCGCAGAACACGCTCAACATCAAGGATGCGGATATTCGTACGCTGATCGCCACGGTCAGCGAAATCACCGGCAGAAACTTCATCATCGACCCGCGCGTCGAAGGCAAGGTCAATGTGGTCTCGGCGCGGCCGATGGATGCGGACGAGATTTATGAAGTGTTCGAATCGGTGCTGCGCGTGCATGGCTTTGCCCTGGTGCCGGCCGGCAACATGGTCAAGATCGTGCCCGAGGCGATCGCCATGCAGGACGGCTCGATGACCGCCAGCAGCAGCGGTCCGGACGCCATCACGTCGCGCGTTATCCCGCTCAAGCATGTCGCCGCCAAGGACCTGCTGCCGGTGCTGCAACCGTTGAAGCCGCAGTCGGCGCAATTGATGGCCAGCCCCTCGGGCAATGCCATCGTGGTGATCGACCGCGCCGCCAACGTGGCGCGCATCGAAAACCTGATTCGTCGCATCGACACGGCCAACGAGAATGGCGTTGAGGTGATTCCTCTCAGTCATGCCAGCGCCACCGAGGTGGCCAATACGCTGGTGCGCCTGGTGCCGGACAACAACGGCGGTGGCAAGGCAGTAGCCGATGCGCGCACCAATTCGATTCTGCTTTCGGGAGATCAATCAGCGCGCCTGAAACTGCGCGCGCTGATCTCGCATCTGGATACGCCGCTGGAAAACAGCGACGCCACCCAAGTGGTGTATTTGCGCTACGCCAAGGCCAGCGAACTGGCTGCGGTGCTGGAAAGCGTCGCCGGCACATTGACCGGCACCAATGGCAAGGCGGATTCCGCAAAATCGGCGACGATTCAGTCGCATTCAGATACCAATTCACTGATCATCACCGCCGCACCGGCGGTGTTTCGCGAGCTGCAGTCGGTGATCCGCTCGCTCGATGTGCGCCGCGCCCAGGTGCTGATCCAGGCAATCATCGCCGAGGTCAGCGATGAAGCCGCGGCCGAGATCGGTATTCAATGGCAGGCCACCGATGGCCTGGGCGGCGAGGAGGGACTGATCGGAGGAACCAACTTCCCCGGTGCCAGTGGCGGCGGCAGTATTGTCGGTGCCATCACCAATCCGCTCGGCGCCCTCGGTGCAGGTCTCAACCTCGGCTATATCACCGGGACTACGACCCAGACCGGAGTTCCCGGCCGTCCAGGTAGTGATACCGGCCAGACGCTGTACGAAATCGGCGCGCTCGCCAAATTGCTCAAAGGCGATGGCCGCACCAATATTCTTTCCGAGCCGTCGATCGTCACGCTCGACAACAAGGAAGCGATCATCAAGGTTGGCCAGGAGGTCCCGTTCCTCACCGGGCAATACACCAACACCGGCACCGGCTCCGCCACGCAACCGACCAATCCGTTCCAGACCGTGGAGCGCAAGGATGTCGGCATCGAGCTCAAGGTGACGCCGCATATCAATGAGGGCAACGAGGTCGCGCTGGATATTTCGCAGATCGTGTCGTCGCTGGCACCCACACCGGCAGGGGCCACCGATCTGGTCACCAACAAGCGCGAGATCGTCACCAGCGTGCTGGTGCGCGATGGCGGCATGCTGGTGCTGGGCGGGTTGACGACAACAGAAGTCAGCGAGAGTGTGAGCAAGGTGCCGGGGCTCGGTGACATCCCGCTGCTCGGCAATCTGTTCAAGTTTCGCAAGTCCAATGTGCTCAAGCGCAATCTGATGGTGTTCCTGCGTCCGGTGATCCTGCGCGACGCCAATG
>JANMSL010000115.1:0-6479 GCA_031389245.1 Lysobacterales bacterium
TTCGGAAGCTGCCACTCTATCCAGCTGAGCTATGGGCGCTGAGTCGCTTGGATTATCGCATAAAATCACTATGTTGCAGCAGTGCACCTCTGCTATCGCAACGACAACCACCCATCAGCAAACCACGCACAAGCTAAACTGCTCGCTTGTATCCAAGCGAGACCGCCTGCATGCTCAAAGTTGGATTCGTCGGATTGGGCGCCATGGGTGCGCCGATCGCCGGGCATTTGCACCGTGCCGGCCTGCTGGTCGCAGTAGCCAATCGCAGCCACCGCAAAGCGGAGCAGTTCGCGGCCACACATCAGGATGTCGTCGCAATTGCCGATTCCGCCGAGCTTGCCGAACGCTGCAACCTCGTCATCAGCGCAGTGACCGCCGACAGCGATGTACTTGGCCTGGCGCAGGCGCTGGCCAGAAAAGCGCAGCCCGGCTTTGTGCTGGTCGATACCTCAACAATAGCCTCGACCAGTGCGCTGCAAGCCGCCGCGTTGTTGCGCGCCGTCGGCGCCGATTTTCTTGATGCACCGGTATCAGGCGGTGTCGAAGGCGCGAAAAATGGCAGACTCTCGGTGATGCTTGGTGGCGACGCTGCGACGCTGGAACGCGTCCGCCCCGCCCTCGAATGCTTCGCCGCGCGCATCACCCACATGGGCGATGTTGGCTCAGGGCAGAACACCAAAGCGGTCAATCAGGTGCTGGTCGCGGGTATCGCGCAGGCGGTCAGTGAGGGGCTCGCGCTCGGGCAGGCATTGGGGCTCGCACCCGATCGCCTGTTGCCGACGCTGCTCGCGGGTGCCGCACAAAGCTGGTTCCTCGAAAAGCGCGGCGCCACCATGCTGCAGGATCAATTCGATGTGGGCTTCAAACTCGCGTTGCTGCACAAGGACCTGGGCATCGTGCGTCAGCTCGCCGTGGCCGCTGGGGTCGATCACAGCATTGTCGACAAGTCCCTGCACGACTACGCCGAGCTGATGTTACGTGGGCATGGCGATGAGGACATTTCAGCGTTGATCCGGTTGAAGCGCAGTTGTTAAGTCGAAATTTTCGCAACACGATCACGAAAATCTTCGGGTACGGCTGCTATACACCAAGCTTAAAATCGTTTAGGGGACTAACGCCATGAAATCGCTTGCTTTCCTCGCAGCGTCAATCGCAGCCATCGCTTTGAACATCGCACCCGTTGTGATCGCTCAGCCGACGCCTGGCTCGATTCCTTTGACCACAGTCATTTCGTCGGGCTTGAGCGGACCGGTGGGTATTGCCAATCCCGGCGATGGGTCGAGTCGCTTATTCGTCATTCAACAAGGAGGCGCGGTTCGAGTGGTACGCGGCGGCGCGTTGCAAACCACCAACTATATGGCGTTGGTGAACTCGGGCGGATCCGCAACTCAATGCGCGACATCGGTGGGCGGGGTGCTCGCGAACACCGGCTTTACGGTAGCTAGTGAGCGCGGCCTGCTAGGTATCGCGTTCCACCCAAATTTCGAAAGCAACGGCTTTTTTTTCCTGAGCTATACGGCCGCCAATGGTGACTCGATGATCACGCGTTACACCAAGAGCGACCCAATCAACAGCGATGCGCTCAATGCCAGCGACCTCGCGACGTGCCTAGTCATCCTGCGCGTTGATCAGGACTTCAGCAATCACAATGGTGGCAACATCATGTTCGGTCCGGATGGATTTCTGTACTTCGGCTTGGGCGAAGGCGGCGATGGCAATGATCCCTGCAATCGTGCACAGACTCTGGTTGCTGCAAACCTTGACAACACACCGCTTTGCGACGCTGACGCAGACTTCACCTCCAGCGGCGGCAACGCAAACTCACGTGCGCTGCTTGGAAAAATGGTGCGGCTGGATATCAACGGCACGACTTCAGCTGGCAGCAATGACCTGTGTGCATCGAATGCCGATGGCTCTGCGAACTACGCTATCCCGGCGACAAACCCGTTTCCAGGCGCCAGCGCCGGATGCGATGAGACTTGGGCGTATGGATTACGCAACCCATGGCGCTGGAGTTTCGATCGACAAACCAACGACCTATTGATCGGCGACGTCGGGCAGGATCGTTGGGAAGAGATCAATTTTCTGGCGCCGAACATTCATGGCGCCAATTTCGGCTGGAAAGTGTGTGAGGGCCGCAATGTGCGAGGCAACTGCTCAACTTTGTGCAGTCTGAGCGGCGACATTGAGCCGATCATTGCCTACAACAATTCCGGCAACGGCTGTGGCGGACCCACACCGGCCGGCTGCTCTGTCACCGGCGGCTACCGTTATCGTGGCCCCGACGCGGCATTGCAAGGTGTGTACTTCTACGGTGATGCCTGCAATTCCGAACTTCGCTATTCGGTCGAGAACGCAGGATCTTGGTTGGACCCTTCTGCTGCAACAATCGTCACCGGACTTGCAGGTACGGTTGTCGCTTTCGGCGAGGACGAACCCGGTGCTCTCTTCATGACGGCCGGAAGCACAATCGTGCGTATCGGGGGCGCTGCCATTTCGAGCAATTTGTTTACAAACGGATTTGAGTAGCCCAAGAACCGAACGCCGCGTTCTTGCGGTGAGCCGACGAAGGCTGAGGCGGGCGAGATCGGCCTCGCAGTTTTCAATCTTCAGCCAATAAAGAGGCCATAAATGAATGTTTTGAATAGTCGACTCGCGCTATGCAAATAGCCTTTTAGCCGCTAACCCCATCACGAAATCACTGCTTTAGTCGTTCGCGCTAGCACAGTTCTGTGACACACGTATGACACGGGTCTTGTGAAGCCGCGAACAACCGCGTAATTTCCGAATCCACGGGCTGCATTGCAGCCCGGCATGGAATTCGGAGGAATACGTCATGAAGAATATTGCGCGGCGGCTGGGCATCGGAATGTTGGCGTTGGCGTTGTGCGCGACTTCGGTGAGCGCGGCCGAAATGGTTGTGCCGTGCAGCGGTGATGAGGGCAGTCGGGTTGCGTCGACTTCGGCGAACCCGGCCGATGGCCCGGATCGCTGGCGCTATCCGCGCGAGGCGATGCGCCATCGTGCGCAAGGCACGGTCATGCTTCGGGTTCAGCTCGATGCGGATGGTGCCGCCACCCAGGTGAAACTCGCGCAATCCAGTGGCTCAAGTGTGCTGGATCGCGCTGCGTTGAAGGCGGCGAAGAGTGCACGCTTCTGCAAACTCAAGGCGCCCACCGAGTCCATGAGCGGCTTGGCCCACGTGTCGGTGAGCTATACGTTGAATGTAGCGGTGGCGAGGCTTTAGCGGTGAGTTCACCGTAGGAGCGCACCTGGGCGCGAAGTGACGATGCCGAGTGTTTTATCGCGGCCGGGTCCGCTCCTACGGGTAGGAGCGCACCTGGGCGCGAATGACGGAACCGTCAAAGTACCGTGAGATTGGCGAACGACAGCACCAGCCACTTGCGCCCGGCGTCTTCGAAATTGACCTGTACCCGAGCGTGTGCGCCGGCGCCTTCAAAATCAACCACCACGCCCTCACCAAAACTGGGATGACGCACGCGCGCGCCCAGCTTGATCGGCGGAAGTTCGACTACGCCGCCACGCAACAGGCCGCGATCGACCAGAAAAGACTCGGCACTGCGCCCGAATTGTGATGGGCGGCTGACCTGCACGCGCGGGCGCACTTCGTGCAGCGTGCCTTTGGGCATTTCGCTGAGAAAGCGTGACGGCCGGTTGTAGGTTTCCACACCGTGCCAGCGTCGCGATTCGGCGTAACACAGCACCAGTTTTTTTCGCGCGCGGGTGATGCCGACATAGGCGAGTCGGCGTTCCTCTTGCAGGCGCCCTTCTTCGTCGAGCGAACGCTGACTGGGAAACATGCCGTCTTCCATGCCCACCAGAAACACCAACTCGAACTCCAGCCCCTTGGCCGTGTGCAAGGTCATCAGCTGCACACAGTCCTCCCAAGCCTCGCCCTCGGCATCACCGGCCTCAAGCGCGGCATGACTGAGAAACGCCGCCAGTTCACTGTGGCCGGCCTCGGTATCTTCGGGCGTGCGTTCAAAGCGCGCTGCCACATTGATCAGCTCGTCCAGGTTCTCGATGCGTGCTTCGGCCTGGCCCTTGGAATCGGCCTCGTAATAGGGCTTGAGCGCGCTGCCCTGGATGACTGCATCCATCTGCTCGGCGAGTGAAAGCTCCACCGCGTCGCGCGCCAGTCGTTCGATCAATTCGGCGAAGCCGCGCAGGGCACTCTTGGCGCGCGCTGCCAGTGTGCCACCGGCAAGCTCGGCCTGCACCGCGTCCCACATCGACTGTTGCCGATCGCGCGCGGCAATGCGCAACGTGTCCAAGGTGCGCTCGCCGATGCCACGGGGTGGGGTATTCACTGCGCGCTCGAACGCCGCGTCATCGTTTCTGTTTGCGGTCAAGCGCAGATAGGCCAGCGTGTCCTTCACTTCCATGCGGTCGAAGAAGCGTTGGCCACCGTATACGCGGTACGGAATGCCATCGACCATCAACGCTTCTTCGAACAATCGAGACTGCGCGTTGGAGCGGTAAAGAATGGCGCACTCGTCGTTTCGCCCTCCCTCTTTGACCGCCTGCTTGATGCGTTCGATGACGAAGCGTGCTTCGTCTTGCTCGTTGTAGGCAGAGTAGAGATCGAGCGCATCGCCGGCACTGGATGCAGTCCACAGCTCCTTGCCCAGGCGCGTCGGATTGTTGGCGATGACGGCGTTGGCCGCATTGAGGATATTGCCGGTGGATCGGTAGTTCTGCTCGAGACGCAGCGTCTTCGCGCCCGGAAAATCGCGCAGGAATTGTTGTACGTTTTCGACCTTCGCTCCGCGCCAGCCGTAGATTGCCTGATCGTCGTCGCCGACCACGAAGACTTGACCAGAGCCGGCCTGGCCGGTATCGCCGGCAAGCAGACGCACCCAGGCATATTGCAGCGTGTTGGTGTCCTGAAATTCATCGATCAACAAATGGCGGAAACGTTCGCGATAGTGTTTGAGCAGCTCGTCGTTGTGCAGCCACAATTCGTGCGCACGCAGCAACAATTCGGCGAAGTCGACCAGCCCCGAACGCTGACATTGCGCCTCGTAGGTTCGATAAATGTCCACTTGAATCTGCAAACCTGGAACGAACTCGGCGCGGATCGCATCGGGCCGCTTGCCTTCGTCTTTCCAGCTATTGATCAGGCTGGCGATCTGTCGCGCCGGATAGCGTGACTCGTCGAGGTCCATGCCGGTGATCACGCGCTTGATCAGGCGCACCTGATCATCTGCGTCAAGAATCTGGAAAGTCTCCGGCAGTCCCGCCTCGCGCCAGTGCTGGCGCAGCAATCGATGCGCGATGCCGTGAAAGGTGCCGATCCACATGCCGCGCGTGCCGCTCGGCATCAGCAGCTGGGCGCGATTGCGCATTTCGCCGGCGGCCTTGTTGGTGAACGTCAGGGCCAGGATCGACCACGGCGATACCCCCTCGACTTCGGTCAGCCAGGCGATGCGATGCATCAGCACCCGCGTCTTGCCGCTGCCGGCGCCAGCGAGTACCAGATAGTGCCCGGCAGGCGCACATACGGCTTCGCGCTGTGCGGCATTGAGCGGGTCGATCAGATGCGAGACATCCATTGCAGGTCACGATTCGGGCGATTGCCCAGTATGACGGAGCGGATGCCGAGTCGGCGACAAACCTGCGACACTGTCAGTCAACACTCGACACTCGGGCGATGATATGAACGACGACCGCAACGGCATCACCCGCGACCAGGCGGAATCAGCGGTACGCGTTCTGCTTAAATGGTCCGGAGACGACCCCACTCGCGAAGGTCTGATCGATACGCCGCGCCGCGTGGCGGATGCTTATGGCGACTGGTTCAGCGGCTACGCCATCGACCCCAGCGAATACATGCGTCGCACCTTCGAAGAGGTGGCCGGCTACGACGAGCTGATCGTGCTGCGCGACATCGAGTTCGAATCCCATTGCGAACACCACATGGCGCCGATCATCGGCCGCGCCCATGTCGGCTATCTGCCGAGTGACAAGGTGGTCGGTATCAGCAAGCTGGCGCGTGTCGTCGAAGCATACGCGCGCCGCTTCCAGGTGCAGGAAAAACTCACGGCGCAGATCGCGCGCTGCATCGAGGACGTGCTCAAGCCACGTGGCGTCGGCGTCGTCATCGATGCCACCCACCAATGCATGACCACCCGTGGCATCCACAAGACCGGCGTCAGCATGATCACCAGCAAGATGCTCGGCAGCTTCCGCGATGACGCGCGAACGCGCAGTGAGTTCCTGGCGTTTATCAATATTGCGGCGCGTTGAACCCTGCGTTAGGGGCAAAGCCCGCACCGACGGGTGCCAGCACATCAGGCGTTCATGAATCCCAGGTCACTCGCGCTGAAGTTGTCGAGCAACGGGAAGATCGATGCCAGTGCGGCGCTATCGCTGACCCCCATCCAGCGTGCCAGTGTGGCGGCGACCTGGTCGACGGACGTGGTCGGGATGTACTGGCCGCGGCTGAAGCTCCAATC
>JANMSL010000168.1:0-7605 GCA_031389245.1 Lysobacterales bacterium
GCCAGCAGCACCACGGCGCCGAAGTAGAAGGCGTAACGCACTGTTTCGGGGATCATGCCGGCAGCTGCGGTGTTGGCGAAACCAAGTTTGGTCAGCATCCACGGCAACAGGCTGGCCACGATCGCACCGATGCCAATGAAAAAACTCTGCATGGCATAGCCACGCGGTCGTTGCTTGGGCGATAACTGATCGCCGACGAAAGCACGGAAGGGTTCCATCGAGATGTTGATCGATGCGTCCAGTATCCACAGCATGCCGGCCGCCATCCACAGCGTCGGAGAATTCGGCAGGAAGATTAGGGCGACACTGGTGGCGAGCGCGCCGATCAAGAAATAAGGGCGTCGACGCCCGAGCCGGTTCCAGGTGCGATCAGAGTAATAGCCGACAATCGGCTGCACGATCAGGCCAGTCAGCGGCGCGGCGATCCACAACATCGGGATCTCGTCCATGTCCGCACCCAGCGTCTGGAAGATGCGGCTGACGTTGGCGTTTTGCAACGCGAATCCGAACTGGATTCCCAGAAAACCAAAACACATATTCCAGATTTGCCAGAACGAGAGTGTCGGCTTTGCGGTATCCAGCTTGGCGGTGCTCGGTTGGGCGCAGATCGGGTGAGCGACGATTGGTGTTGCGGTCATGCTGTTCTCCCAACGCGGCTGGCGACCGGCCATCACGCGTGATCCTATCCTGACCTTGGCAGTCAGAGGGTGGGACAGGGCGCACTCTGTGATCATCAGATTGCGGCTCAAAAAAATCCCCTGCCGGCTGAGCCGGCAAGGGATGCTGACACTCTGGAGACTTAGAACTTGAAGCTGGCGCCGAGCAGAGTCGTGCGACCGTACTCGTTATACATGCGCGGAGCAAAGCTTCCACTGTCGTTACGAAACAGCTCCTGGTACGGCTCGTTGTTGAGGTTGTTGACCTGAAGGAACAATGACAGCCCATCGAGCGATCCTTCGCCAAACTCGTATCCGGTCTGGAAGTCGACGATCTGCTCACCCGCGATATAACGGGTATCGCGATCCGCACCGAAGCCCTGCACCTCGCCCAAAAAGCCAGAGCGGCTACGCTGACTGATACGCGCCGAGAATCCGTACTTCTCGTAGTAGAAGGTGATGTTCGACGTATAGCGCGACAACCCGGGCAGCGGTTGCGAGGAATTCGCATCGTTGGGCTGAATGGTGGTGCGCGTGTCCGAGTAATTGGCCACGATGCCGAAACCATCCAACGCGGTCCACAACATGTCCAACGGTACCGACACGGCAAATTCATAGCCGTTCATTGAACCACCATTGCCGTTGGTGGGTCGCGAGAATCGGCCAATCGTCGTCGCCGGATACGGCCCCGTTACTGAAGTCAGATCAAACACACTGAAATCAAAGTCCACGGTCCGGTCATAGATGTACGAGGTCAGGTCCTTGTGGAATACAGCAGCGCTGACGTAGCCCTTGTTGGCGAAATATTTCTCGTAGGAAAGGTCGTAGCCGTTGGCGCGCCAGGGTTCCAGTTCCGGGTTGCCGCCATTGCCAGTCCACTCGCCGCGCGTCTGATCGATACTAAATCCGTTGTTGGCGCGCATCTGATCCATACGCGGACGCGCGATCGATTTGGCAGCCCCAAAACGGAGCATCTGCTCGTAGGGCAGCGACAACGCCAGGTTCAAACTGGGCAGCACGTCCGAGTAGTCGGAACCGCCAGAGAATGGCAGAGCGCCGCTGGCATTGCCGCCGGGTATCGCAAAACCCCGCGATTCCTGGTCCGCAGTCACGTACTGCAATCCGATGTTTCCGCGCAGCGGCAGCGTACCGACTTCAGTATCCATGCTGAGCTTGATGAAGCTGTTGATGACAGTTTCTTCAACCGTCCAGTCCTTGTTGAAAATATCCGGATGGATATTTCCGCGGAACGTATACATCGTTCCGAAGGCACCGGGAATGTTGTAACTGAGCACCCCAGGAATGCCCGTGAAGCTCAGATCGGCTGGATTGTTCAGCAGCGTCGACGGAACCTCTGCCGAGTCCCCGGCAATCAGATCCAGAAACGACTCAGCAACGCTGCGGCTCTTTTCCCGGTGCGAATGATTCACACCGAACTCGACGTTGCTGAAGATACCTTCCTGGAAACTACGCTCCGCGGACAGCTTTACCGAACGCAGTTCGTCTTCGAACTTCGGGTATTTGACGTAGCCATCCTGGCCCCAACCGCCGGAGTCGGTCAGCCGGATGATCGATGGATCGGCGTAGTTCAAGCCCAAGTCCAGGTTCGGCAGACCGGTTCGGGGATTGAGCGTGAAGCTGACGGTATCGGTTACTCCGACGGTGCCGGCATAGGTTTCCAGAATCGACTCGTCGCGGTCGGCGCGCGACAGACTGAAGTCGGCAACTCCGCGCCAATCGTCATTGAACTGGAACTCATTGTTGAATCCGAAGGCAAAGACCTTGTCGTCTCGGGTGTTCAGATCGTTGCGAATAACGGGCTTGATTCCGGTGAAAGTACCCCCGACCAGCACGCCGTTACTGTCAACTACCGCATTGCTCAAAGTGGCACCGGACCAGCCGAGCCCGAACTGCAGGGCACGCGTGGTTTCGGCGCGTTCAAACTGCGAGTAATAGACGTCAACGGCACCCGAGTAGCTATCGTTGGGACGAAATTCGACTACAGCCATCAGGCCATCGCGTACGTTGTCGGTTGACGACGACCACGACTCGGAGCCACCAATCACGCGCACATTCTCGATGCCGCCGATCGTAGCGGTTGGATAACCCCAGGCATTCCAGCGCTGGGCCTGGCCGGGCGAGTCGAGGCGCGCATAGCCAATCGCCACACCGACAGTGCCGTCGGCAAACTGGTCAATATAGGAGCCGCTGAAACGACTGCCGAGATCGGAGAATCCGGGATTGAGTTCGCCCAGGGAGTTCTGTTCTCCGCGCGCGCTGACCGCGAGCACACGACCAGGGTAAGACAGCGGACGCACCGTGCGCAGATCGACAGTGCCGGAGATACCCTGCGCCACCAGAGAGGCGTCCGGCGTCTTGTAGACCAGCACCGAGCCGAGCAGTTCTGATGGGTATTGATCGAACTCGACGCCGCGGTTGTCACCGCTGCTGACCTGTTCGCGGCCATTGAGCAGTGTCGTCGACAGATCACTCGCGAGTCCACGAATGCTGATGGTTGACGCGCGGCCAGCAACGCGCTGCGCTGCCAGTCCGGGAAGGCGTGCGATCGACTCAGCGATACTGGTGTCGGGAAGCTTGCCGATGTCCTCGGAAGAAATCGCCTCGATGATCGAAGTCGATTCCTGCTTCAGGGCGATGGCACTTTCAATACCGCGGCGAATGCCGACAACACTGATGACCTCCATTTCCGCGGCGTCAGCGGATTTGGCGTCAGCCTCGGCCTTGGCTTTGGCCGCGGCTGCTGCTTGCTCGTCGCTGCCTGCCGTATCCGAACTCTGTGCTGATTGCTGGTCTGCCTGCGCCTGGGCGCCGGTCGCGACCGCCAACAGGGCACAGGCCAGTGCCACGCTCAGCGAATTGCGCTTTAGTTGCAACATCTCCCCTCCAAATTCTCGATGGTCTTGAATGCTGACCCGACGGACCGCAGTACCGTCGCCCCGGGCCGGATGCGTTCGGAGAAAACCCGCCCCCGTTACGTGCAACGATGTTAGCCCCAGCCACTGAGCAGAAGCTCCAATTGCATACGTATTCATGCAAAAGCGCGTGCTCTGCAGCGCCGCGCTGGAGTATCTAACGTGCGCAGATACGGGCCAAAATCACTGTGCAGTGCAGCACGCAGACGCCGTCGATTGCCTGGAGTCACGTTGCGCGCAAGACCCGTGCCCAGTCTCTGTCCAAGAAGGAACTCCATCATGTCCTGGAATGCGCCAACCCACTCGTTGCTTGCGTTGCGCGCACTGTTGCCGCTGACGATTGCGACGCTCTGCGGCTGCGTCGTCGATGGCCGTTCGCCAACAACGCTGCGCGAGTCGAATGACGCCGCTGCGCCAACGGCGCCGCCAGTGCTGCATGTGTCCTCACCCGACTGGCGCGACCAGATCATCTATTTCGCGATGATCGATCGCTTCAATGACGGTGACCGCAGCAACAATGATCAGGGCGCCAGCGAATTCGATCCGGCGCTGAACGCGAAATACAGTGGCGGGGATTTGGCTGGACTCAGCCAACGTGTTGATTACATCAAGGGCCTCGGTGCTACCGCACTTTGGATCACGCCTCCGGTGCGTCATCGCTGGTGGGACGAACGTAACCAATACGGCGGTTACCACGGCTACTGGGGCGAACACTTCATGCAGGTCGATCCGCATTTCGGCAGCTTGCACGAGTATCAGCAATTGTCGTCACAGCTGCACGCCGCCGGCATGTATCTGGTGCAGGACATCGTGGTCAATCACATGGGCAATTATTTCTCCTATCCGACAAAGTGGAGCGCAGTGGAACCGACAGCAGGCTTCGTGCTGAATGCGGATCGTGCCGGGCGCAGCGCACCGACGCAATGGCCATTCTCGCAGAACGATGTGGGTTCGCCCGCGCAGCGCAAGGCGGACATTTACCATTGGACGCCGACCATCACCGACTACGCCAACGTCATACACGAGCAGACCTTTCAACTCGCCGATCTGGATGACCTGAACACCGAGAATGCCAGCGTGCGCCGAGCACTGCGCCAGAGTTTCGGTTACTGGATCGAGCACGTCGGTGTGGACGCCTACCGTGTCGATACCGCGTTCTACGTGCCGGAAAGTTTCTTCGCTGATTTTCTGCACAGTGACGATGCACTGCATCCGGGCATCCTGAAAGTAGCCGCGCGTAGTGGCCGCTCACAGTTCCATGTCTTCGGCGAGGGCTTTGGAATCGACCGCGCCTACGCCGACGAACAAGCACGCAAAATCAACCGCTACCTGCGCGATGCCGATGGCAATGACCTGTTGCCTGGAATGATCAACTTTCCGCTTTACGGCACCATTGGCGATGTGTTTGCACGCGGGCGCCCGACTGCAGAACTCGGCTACCGCATACGCAGCATGATGCAACTGCATCCGCGCCCGCATCTGATGCCGACCTTCGTCGACAACCATGATGTTGATCGATTCCTCAGCGCCGGCAGCACGGCAGCCCTCAAGCAAAGCCTGCTGCTGACGATGACTTTGCCCGGTATTCCGACCCTCTATTACGGAACCGAACAGGGCTTCACCGAGCCACGTGGCGCCATGTTTGCGGCTGGATTCAAGGCCGATGGTCGCGACCACTTCGATACACAGGCGCCGCTCTACCAATTCATTCAGAGCGTCACCCGACTACGTCGCACACATCTGCTGTTCTCACGCGGCACTCCCGAAGTTCTCTACGAGAATCCAGCCGCGGCAGGTGCCTTTGCCTACCGCATGCGCGCTGAAAAGCAATCCGCGCTTGTGGTGTTCAATACCGCGGACAGCGAGACCCTGCTCGACAATCTCGACACCGGCCTGGCGCCAGGCACAGTACTCACCGGCGAGTTCGGTATCCACGCTGAGCCCGACGATCTGATCGTCGGCAACGATGGCAGGCTGAGCCTTAAGCTCGCCGCGCGCAGCGGTCAGGTGTGGCTGCCGAGCACGCAGACTGTGGCATTGCAGCCAAAGCCGGTGTGCTCACGCTGCAGCCACTCGTCGTCAGCACGGTGAGCGACGACTTCGTGCTCGAGGGCGCTGCCGTGGGAACCACGCGAGCGCAACTCGTCGTCGATGGCGATCTCGCCAATGCTCAGCCGATAGCGGTCGATGGCGCAGGCCGTTGGCGCGCCAGCATTGATACCGGAAGCATGATCGATCCGGCGCTGGAGCATAGTGTTGTTGCCTGGGATGTGCGTTCCGGCAGTGTCTCGGCGCGCAGCGGCTTTCGAGTGAACAGAACTTGGTCGCTGTTGTCCGATCAGCTCGACGCAGCCGGTGACGACCGTGGTGCGCAGGGTCGCTATCGCTATCCCAGCGATCCCGGATGGGGTGACAAGCGGCAGCTCGATATCCGCCGCGTCCGCATTTGGGGTTCGGGGGGCGCGCTTCGCATTGAGCTGGCGATGAACCACGTCAGCGCGGGATGGAATCCCGCCAATGGCTTCGACCATGTCGCCTTCACTCTGTGCTTTGGGCTCCCAGGGCACGCCGGCGGTAGCAATGTGCTACCGCTGCAGAACGCAGATCTGCCCACGGGCCTACGCTGGCATTATCGTCTGCGCTCGCATGGCTGGTCGAACGCGCTGTTTGCGGCTCATGGCGCAACGCGCAGCAACGAGGGCACGCCGTTCGTGCCCGGCGCAGATATCGCCGTGGACCGGATTGCGAATACGGTGACGTTCACCCTGCCGGCGGCGTCGCTGGGCCGACTGCGCTCGCTCTCCGGCGTAAAGGTATACGTCAACACCTGGGACTACGACGGCGGCTACAAGCCACTCAGTCCGAACGCTGGCGGGCATGGCTTCAGCGGTGGCGATGGCAACACCGATCCGCTGATCATGGACGACATGGTCGTTGAGATTTTGTAGGGTGGGGCACGCTCCGCTGCTATTGCGCTCGTAGAGCGGAGCCAGCGCAATCCGGTTCGCAGCTGCGCTTCAACGCGTGCACGATGAGTACAACCGACCATTGCGGAGCATTCGACAATGGTCGGTTGCCCCTTGCGACCCAGTGATGGGCATTGCAGCAAGCCCGCGCTACACGCCCGCATTGCGGCGACAGGTAAAAAATCCGTTGAGCGTGAGCCGCCCCATTCGTGGGTCCACGCTCAGACGATCAGGCGCGGTGATGTGGCTGCAGTGAAACAGGCTGCCGTCGTAAAAGATGATCCGGTTCCAGCGCGCGGATACGGTGAGGGTCCTCTCGAAGAAGGCGTTTGACTCGGTAAGGTATCCGGCACCCAGTGCGTACTTGTTGGCAAACGCATCGCGCGACATGGTGCCCGAGTCATGCACGAGCAAGTCGATTTCAGACGCCGAACGCTGTGCCTTGAAAAAGCTGGTGCCACCAAACGCGCTGTCCTTGAACAGGTATAGAACCGAAGCTGCCACGCATTGCTGCGGCGGCACACCCATCCGGTCGCGGTGGCAAATCCATTGTCGTGGCTCCAGTTTATCGGGTTGGGTAGTCACCATCGCCAGCCGGCTGTACATGCGCAATGTACGCCGCGCCCCAAGCAGATGTCGGATGTGCATCATGAAATACTCGTCCAGTCGCTGCGAGACGCCATCCGGCATACGTAACTCGACACCTGGATAGGCATTGAATCCTTCGCTGCGGAACTCCTGTTGGCAATCCGCAGCGTAATCCACCCAACGCTGCGGCTCGGTCAACGCGTTGTCGATGACGTAGCAGTTGTGCTGGGCGTCGATCGGCAGTGTGGTGATCTTGGGATTGGGATTGAACATCAGCGCGCGGACCAGACCAGAGGCGACAGGATAGGATGCAACGAATCGGATTAACGCAATCCATGTTTGACGAGGGCAACGATCATGCAATTGCCGAATGCACGCTTTTTTGCCGAACTCTTGCTGGCCATGCTGTTGTTCTCGCCACTGACTCAGTCGGCGCCCGCTGCCAAAGTCGCGCTTCCTGAT
>JANMSL010000170.1:0-6198 GCA_031389245.1 Lysobacterales bacterium
CAGCGACACTTCAGCTTCGAGCGTGGGATTGCCGCGTGAGTCGAGAATCTCGCGCGCAAGGACAGAACGGATCTTCATAGGGACCAGCGATTGGGGAGGGGCGCTTAGGGTAGCAACCCCGCTCCGAGCGGCAAAGCCAAAACCCAGCGCAAATGATAGTTTCCTGGTTCATGGACGCGACGATCATTTCCCAACTGCCCAGCCCGCGCCTGCGTGACTGGTATGCGCAGTGCCACTATTTTGCGTTTGGGCCGCATCGCATCGTTTACCGGCGCAGCGACAACTGGGATGCATCGTCCTCGCCGGTGCTGGTTATGATGCACGGATTTCCAACGTCTTCGTTTGACTGGATCGAGATCTGGAGCGCCTTGAGTCAAAATTTCAGACTGTTGGCGCCTGACCTGCTTGGATTCGGTCTCTCATCCAAACCTCGGCCTCACAATTATACGATCAAGGAACAGGCCGATGCGATCGAGGCGCTGCTGGCACTGAACCAAGTTGACGAATGGCACCTGCTCGCACACGATTACGGCGACAGCGTGGCGCAGGAATTGCTCGCACGGCATAACGAACGACCCGCCGCGCCGCACCTGTCGCGGCTGCGCTCAGTCGCCCTGCTCAACGGCGGGCTGTTCCCGGAAACCCATCGCCCGCGGCTGATCCAGAAGCTATTGCTTTCTGCGCTCGGGCCTTGGCTGGCCGAGCGACTGAATCGCAAACGATTTGGCCGGAGTTTTCGCGCCGTATTCTCGGACCAACATCAACCCACTGACGCTGCATTGGACGAGTTTTGGGCGCTCATCGCGCAGGCTGACGGTCACCTGCTCGCGCCACAATTGTTGCGATACATTCCGGAGCGCCGACAGTATCGCCAGCGCTGGGTCGGCGCGCTCAGCGAAAGCACTATTCCATTGCGATTGATCAATGGGCTGGCCGATCCAGTCTCTGGAGCACATATGGTCGCCCGCTATCGCGAGCTGATCACCACCCCGGATATTGTCGAACTTCCGGGCATCGGCCATTATCCGCAGATCGAGGCACCGGAACGGGTGGTGCAGGCGGTGCGGGATCAAAAACTCTAGACGCAGAGCCGCGCGTGGCCATAACTGTTGAAGCGCGCTCCCCTGTAGAAGCGGACCCGGCCGCAATAAACACTCGGCCAAGCGATTCGCGCCCAGGTGCGCTCCTACAGACGCAGGTCGAACTGATCAGCATCCATCCAGGCCGGGAATCGCTCGCGATGGGCAAACAGCGACGTACCCGAAAGCGTGCCCGTCACCACCTGCACCTGTGCGCCCAATTCGACGATCGTCTCACCGACATGATCGATCAGCGCCGAGTCACCGGCATAGTGCAATTCGTTGCCGTCCGTGCCAACCCGATTGACACCGGCAACGCAGCATAGATTTTCGATGGCGCGAGCACGCAACAAAGTGCGCCACGGATTCCGCCGCGCCGAGGGCCAGTTGGCCACGAACACCAACAGATCATAGTCAAATCGATCCGGCACACTGTGATTGTATCGGTTGCGTATCCACACCGGAAAGCGCAGGTCGTAGCAAACCATGGGACAGATGCGCCAACCCTTCAATTCGACGATCAACCGCTGTTCCCCACCGGCATAACGCTGATGCTCGCGCGCCATGCGAAACAAGTGGCGCTTGTCGTAGTGCGTCATCGTGCCATCGGGCCGGACCCAAAGCAGACGGTTGAAGTACTTGTCACCGTCGCGCACCACCATGCTGCCGGTCACTACCGCTTGCAAGCGGCTGGCGAGTCCGCGCATCCACACCAGGGAAGCACCATCCATGCGCTCTGCGTTCACCAAAGTCTCGTTGGTAAAGCCGCTGGTGAAGGCCTCTGGCAAGACAACCAGATCCGTTTGCCCTTTCAGCGGCAGGCATAGCGCAGCGAGCATATTGCGGTTGCCCGGTGAATCGTGCCAGAGCGTGGCCGACTGAACCAAAGATACGCGCAGATCATTCATCGCCAAAAGAGCCCATTGGTGAGCACGCAGTATCTCCGATCGAGGCGGCCCGTTCCAGGCCGATATGATGCGCGGGACTGTGGGGCGACGGCCCGACACGCTGCACTCCACAAGCGTTGACTCCAACGGTCGACCCTGCGAGCAAGAATCATTGCGCAAATCGCAACGCCTCAATCACACGCGGGCGAGTTTCTCGGCAGCACTGACCAACGTGGCATCCGTTTTGGCAAAGCAAAAGCGAATCAGCCGCATCTCTGGTGGAGTTTCGTAAAACGCTGAAACCGGTATTGCCGCAACTCCATGTTCGCGCGTCAGCCATTCACAAAAACTCAGATCATCGCGATCGCTGATGCGCGAATAATCGACGATTTGGAAGTAAGCGCCGGCCACTGGCAGCAAATCGAAGCGCGATGCTGCCAATAGTGCACGGAAACGGTCGCGCTTTTCCTGATAAAACGCGGGCAACTCGACGTAGTGCTGGGGTTCTGCTTCAAGCACCTCGGCCAACGCCCACTGTGCCGGTTGAAACGTACAAAACGTCACGTACTGGTGCACTTTGCGAAATTCGTTGCTAAGCGCTGCTGGCGCAATGCAATAGCCGACTTTCCAGCCGGTGCAGTGGTAAGTCTTGCCGAAAGACGAGATCACAAAACTGCGTTCGGCCAACTCAGGATGCCGCAATACACTCTGGTGCTCATGCCCATCAAAAACAATGTGTTCGTAAACCTCGTCCGAGATGACGGCGATGTCGTGACGACGGGCAATCTCGGCCAGCGCATCGATGTCTTGCGCGCTGAATACCGCCCCACTCGGATTGTGCGGCGTATTGACAATGATCGCGCGCGTACGCCGCGTGCAAGCGTCGTTTACTTGCTGCCAGTCGACCGAAAAATCCGGCAGCGTGAGCGGCACGTGTATGGCGCGCCCACCATTGAGTTCGATCGCGGGTTCATAGCAGTCGTAGCAAGGATCAAGCACGACCACTTCATCGCCCGGTCGCACCAGTAAGGAAATCGCGTTGAACAACGCTTCAGTGGCACCGCTGGTGACGGTGATCTCGGTGTCAGAGTTGACCCGGTGGCCATACAGACGCTCGGTCTTAAGCGCGATCTGCTCACGCAACCGCGGTATGCCCGCCATCGCCGAATACTGGTTTTTACCCTCATTGACGGCACGTGCAAGTGCATCCCGCAGTCGCTTGGGGCCGTCAAAATCGGGAAACCCCTGCCCGAGGTTGACCGCCTTGTGCTCAGCCGCCAATTGGCTCATCACGGTGAAAATGGTGGTGCCCACTTTGGGCAATTTGGTTTCTATGCGCATGCCAGCCAGACTCGAAACGGATTAAGAACCTGGTAATCCCTCACACCAACACGGGGGCAATCGCCGTTGATGGTGCTACGGGTAATGCAGCGCATCTGTCACCCGCTGTCGCCAGAGTCAGCCACAACCGGGAAGCAGGCATTGCAAATCAGGCAGCGAGAACCAGTGCGTCGTTGATCAGCATTTCAATCTGGAACAGATCCGGAACTATGGCGGTGTCGTCGCGCAGCAGCGTCGTGTACATCACACCAGGGGCTTTGAACTCTTCTTCCCCAGTAATAATCAATGCGTCCTGCGAGATATTGGTCAATCGCGGAAACCCCTGCGCCATGATCGCGAGATAAGGCATGCGCGGGTTACCGCCCATCGCCTTCACCACGGTCACCTTGGCATTGCGCTCTGCTTCTTTGTGCGCAAGTCCGGCGAGCAGTGCAAACGAAATAAGCGGCACGCCCCAACCGCGCCAACGCATGCGACCAAGTAGCCAGGGTGGCGCCCCTTCAACTGGATCGGGATGCGAAAACGAAATGATCTCGGTCACCGCAGCATTGGGTAACAACACGCGACCATTGGTGACGCTGATCATCAGAGCGCGAATTTCGTTTGGCAAGGTCATGGGCATGCTCACTTTGCGGCGGCGAGGACATCGCAGCGCCGTGGTCAACCAAATTCAGCAATAAATTTCTGAGCCAGATCTGCTGGCCCACCCTGGTAGCGCACGATGCCTGCTTCCATGGCTCCGTCAATCATTGAACTGACCACACAAGTCGCCGGATCCTGTACCCAGACGACGCCGCCTTTGGAAGCCAAATATTTGGCGCCCTCGATGGCATCATGGGCCATACCACTGAAAATGATTGCGCCGGCACGTGCACCGAAACGATCGGCAACATCAAACAATACTTGATCGATCGACGGACTGTAGGGAGATGGCGTATCGAGCGGCACAATGCGCACATCTCCATCAGCGGACAGCAACATGCGCTCCGCCAACGGGACGATCAGTACCTGTCCCGGACGCGCCGCAGAACCGGCAACCGCCATCTTCACATCAAGTGCAGTGGCCTTTGCCAGTTGCGAGACCATCAAGTCGATGAAATCTGCCCCCATATGTTGAGCCAGCAGGAACACGCAACTGATGGACCTCGGGATACCCGAAAGAAATTCGCGGACCGCATCAGGACCACCGATCGAAGCACCCAACACCCACACGCGCGAGAAGCTACCGGCAAGGCCCGATGCTATGGGGTCGCCAGCTTGCGAGCGTGCCGAGGACTTCGCTGCGAACGAGGCCGCTGCAGGAACACCTGTCGGGGTATCCAGACCAAATTCGAGATTTGCGAATGGATTGTCATCTTTCACCGCAGCGAGACCGGAAGTTGTTTCTGCCGCCCCTTCGAACGGATCAAGCTCAAACGTCATACCGCCGAATTGATTGTCTGGCGCCAGCGGATCATTGCTCTCCACTGCCGCCGCGGGCGACAGGTCATCATCGAGCGGCTGCAGCGACAACGAATTGAGCACATCGTCAAATGCGGATGACAATGCGTCGGTGTCGTCTGCCAAAGCAGCGACCGCCGGTGAACCCGGTTGCTCGATCGCGCTGGCCGCGTCGCCAATTGGCGAAAGCTCAAAGGACAAGTTCGACATCAAGCGGTCCACATCCACAGCGGGCCTACGCGAAGCTGCCGCGAAAGAAGCCGGCACTGGCAGCTCGACCGTAGCTTCCTGCTGCTTGTAGCTGTGTTGCTCCAGAAAGTCGTCAAGACCCGCCGCCACGGCAGTTGGCGAAAGAGGTGTAGCGCGCTCCTCAAAATCAAATTGAATATCGGCGAAAGCACTATCGTCCAGCGGACTTGCTGCCGCGGCCAAAGTATCGTGTGCGTCAGTCTGAACTTCGGAGAAGTCAAAATCCGAGAAAAGCACATCTGCCGACATTGGGGCCGACGAAGCCGGCAAGGCCACATGTACATCGGCTACCCTCGCCGGCGCCGCGGGCATGAGAGCAACCGCGTCACTGTTTGTCGGCGCCGAACGAACTGGCTCGGAAAAGAAGCCGAAATCGCTCAGCGTAGCCGCAAGCTCGTCTCGCGCCTGCATTGGTGCTGTCTCACGTGGACCCAAAGCAAAAGAGGAAAGCGCGGCGCCAATTTCCCGTGCCGCCCGATCTTCCGCTTCGCCAGTTACCACTGGAGGCTGTAGCGCGGCTGGCTTGAACACCGAATCCAAACTGTGTTGTGGCATGTCGCGCACCGGCACGGATTCGGCGCCCACCGGTCGCGCCGGCAAGAGGTGAGTATCGCCGGTGATCTTGGCCGCGAGATGGCGCGCCCAACGCGCCAGATCCCAGCCACTAAGTTTGCTGGTTACTTCGCCGTCATTGAAAATCACTTTGCGCGTTTCATCCACCAGCAACTCTTCAATCTGCGCAATCTCCTCGTCGATTGCT
Source organism: Lysobacterales bacterium (assembly GCA_031389245.1). GTDB lineage: Bacteria > Pseudomonadota > Gammaproteobacteria > Xanthomonadales > Ahniellaceae > 0-14-3-00-62-12. Next base: position 5,757 of record JANMSL010000170.1, read on the forward strand.
GGGTCGAGGTTGATGACGACCACGCTAGCACCTGAACGCTCCAGTGCAGAGAGATCGAAGCCTGAAGTCACCGACTCATAAACCACATGCGCGCCAAATTCATCCAATGCGGCACGCAGGTGCTGATGCAGCGCCTGAGACTGGTAGACCAAAGCGACGGCAACGCTGGCACGATCAGTGAAGAGCACGACTCAACCTCAGAATCTCCTCGACATTCTGCAATAGGTCGGCCTCTTGATAGGGCTTGCCTAGATATCGGTCAACGCCGATTTCGAACGCGCGTTGACGATGTTTCTCACCGGTGCGGGAAGTAATCATGATGATCGGAACTGTCTTCAGCCTGGAATCATTGCGCATGTAGGTGGCGAGCTCGTAGCCGTCCATGCGTGGCATCTCGATGTCGAGCAGCACCAGATCCGGGATCTTGTCCTGCAGCTTTTCC